>CANHFN010000016.1 GCA_947459935.1 Actinomycetota bacterium | reverse complement strand
ACTTCAAAGAATTTGATCTCTGGGACCGTGCTAGCGGAGGGTTCTGGAAATGCTCACGGTGTAACTCTTTTGTGCGGAACAATCGTCTCGTGTAGTCAAGAAAGAAATCCTTGGGGTGCTGTTTCTAAGTTCTCCGCCGCAATCGAGGCGGAAAAGATCAGGCTAGCAGCAGAAGCCAAAGCTGCTGCAGATAAGATTATCGCCGATGCAAAGGCAGCAGCAGAAGCCAAAGCTGCTGCAGATAAGATTATTGCTGATGCAAAGGCAGAAGCGGACCGAATATTGGCTGCCGCAAAAGCAGCTTCTGCCAAGAAAACTATTACCTGCGTTAAGGGCAAATTGACTAAGAAAGTGACGGCGGTAAAGCCCGTCTGTCCGTCGGGGTATAAGAAGAAATAAGCAGTCTTACCTCAGCAGAGTCAGTTTCTCTAAGGTGCTTTTAAGCATTTAAGCACAAATCTATGTGGCTCCAAAGGTTTCCAAGCCGTACGATTATGGTGCTTCAAACCGCCGGAGATTCTGGCGGACCTACAAAAGGAGAGAAAAGATATGCGCAGTTCAAACCCTGTTCTTGGACGGGCGTTTAATCAGCGTGGATACGCTGCATTTGATCCGAGCACAATTAACTCAGACCCAGCAGCGCTAGAGAATTTGTATAACGCACCTGCCGCATCATCGCTACGCACAGGTCGCATGACAATTGATGATGTTGTAACACGTACAGCAATCCTGTTTGCAGTACTTGTTTCAGTAGGCGCAGTTGCCTGGACACTTAACTTCGGAGCCACCGCATTGTTGTTCGGCTTCATCGGTGGATTTATCCTCGCAATGGTTAACGCATTTAGTAAGACAGTTAAGCCAGCACTTGCAATTGCTTATGCAGCTTTCCAAGGTCTTGCATTGGGAACAATTTCAAATATGTATAACACTATGTATGACGGAATTGTTAGCCAGGCGATTCTTGTAACAATTAGCGCATTCGCAGGAATGCTTTTTGCCTACAAGAGTGGACGAATTCGCGTAACACCTAAGTTCACCAAAGTTCTAACGACTGCCCTGATTGGCTACTTAGTTCTTGGCTTGGTGTCTTTTGTTGGCTTTATGTTTACAGGCACAAGCATCTATAACAGTGGATTTGGATTACTCATTGCATCAGGTGGAATGGTTCTTGCAGCTTTCTTCTTGATCCTAGATTTTGATTCAATTCAAAGTGGAATCGCTGCAGGAGCTCCAGAATCAGAGTCATGGCGTGCAGCGTTTGGACTGATGGTCACAATCGTTTGGTTGTACCTAGAGGTTCTTCGCGTACTTTCAATCTTGCGCGGCAATGACTAATTAAAGATCTTCATCGAGGGGCTTCAGGTTAATGACCTGGGGCCCTTCGACATTTCTGGTCTCAGGAATTTTGTAGGAAAGCACAAGAGCAATTAGGAAAATTGCTGCAGAGAATTCAAATGCTGTTCTATATGAGTAAACATCTGAAATCCAGCCAATAATGATTGGCCCAAAGATCATTCCTGCATCCCCTGCCATCTGGAAAATGGCAATTACTTTGCCGCCTCTGCCCTTTATGACATCTCCAACCATGCTGGCCGGAGTTGTGGAAAGGAAAGCACCGCCAAAGCCCAAGACGACCATCGAAAGCAAGAACATCCAAGCATTGAGAGAAAATGTAAGTATTAAGACTCCAACGAAGACAATATTGGCACCGACTATTGAAGCTGCGCGACGCCCCTTGAGATCAGAGAATCGACCAGCCTTGAGAAGAATAGCTCCCTGCACAATTGCAGAAATCGCAAATCCATATCCAACCACGGCGGTTGTTGATTTCAATTCTTCTGTAACAAAAACTGGCAGGATCGAGGCGCGCATTCCAAAGAAAACCCATGTGCCAATAAATGCTAAAACAAGTGCGATTCGGTATGCAGGCATAGCCAAAGCTTCACGAATTGTTGTTGCAACCTCATCGCTCTGACTTTGCTTCTTTGCACCAATCGAATCACCTTTAAGAAAGAAGAGTGCCACTAAGCCAGAGCATAACAACAAAATTGAGTAGACGAAAAATGGTGCTCTTAATGAAATAACAGATAACAAACCACCGATTGCAGGTCCTGCCATTCCGCCAACAATAAAAGATCCTTGGTAGACCGACTGCGCCTGTCCACGTTGATCATCGCGGACTGATCTCAAAATTACCGAACTTGCCGCCACCGAAAACATAGATGAGCCCAAGCCACCTGCTGCTCTAAAGAAAAGAAGTTGTTCATAGTTTTGCGCAATTCCAGCTAAAAATGTAAAGACTGAAACCATAAATACGCCTGTTGAAAAAACGGCCCTTTCGCCGAAACGGTCTACCAATGAGCCTGAAATCAGGCCCGAGCAAAAACGGGTTATTGCAAAGGCAGAGACCATGAGGCCAATAGCAGCATTGTTTACCCCAAATGATTTAGCAAAGACTGGGATTGCCGGCATAACGATGCCAAACCCGACCGCAACAAAAAAAGATGCGGCAATAAGGATAGAAACCTCGCGAGGTAGATCCCTAAAGGGAGAACGAATCAAGATAGAGATTCTCCTGCCGCTTCTTCACGAGCAGCTGCATAATCTTGAGAAGTTCTAAGTGGTGTTTCCCGAAGCATTAGAGCAAGAAGTAACCCAATCGCCGTGATTGGAGCAGCTGCATAAAACACCACGTGGAATGAGTTCACGAATGCTTCTAGAGCCGTGACCTTAATTATTGGCGGAAATGTGGCAAGCGCAGCCGTATTTGTAGTCAATGCATCTAACTGCGAAGTATCAAAACCTTCTAAAGCACTCGGGTTAGTAGTTCTGAGATCATTGAACCCAGAAGACATGTAATGGACAACCCGGTTGGTTAAAATCGAGCCAAAGATTGCAGTACCAAATACTGATCCCAGTGACCGGAAGAATGTATTTGAGCTAGTAGCCACACCCATATCTCTGAAATCAACTGAGTTTTGCAGTGCAATCACAATCGTTTGCATCGACAGGCCTAATCCAGCACCTACCATCACGGCATAGATTGAAATCTGCCAATATGGAGTATCAATTTGTAAGCGTGTCATAAGTAATACGCCAATGGTCATAATCGATGTTCCCATAATTGGGAAACGCTTGTAATGGCCATGCTTTGAAATCAACTTACCTGAAACGATAGAAGTTGAAACGATACCCAGCATCAAAGGTATTAACTTAAGGCCAGCTTCAGTGGCTGAGTAACCCTTAACAACCTGAAAGTACAGAGGCAGCATGACTATTGCGCCAAACATTCCTGCACCTATTACAGCACCTAGAAGTGAGGTAATTGAGAATGTGTGGTTTTTAAAAAGGTGCAAAGGTAGAATTGGTTCAACAGCTCGCTTTTCCCACAACAAGAAAACAACTGTTAACAACAATCCAACAACTAAGTACCCAATAGTTCGAGCATCTGTCCACCCATTTTGAGGACCGTAAATTGATACAGATAAAAGCACTAGGCAAACCGCTGTCACCATCAACACAGCACCCAAATAATCTATTTTGTGTTCGCGCTTAACCTTGGGAATATGAAGTACCGCTGAAGTAATAAGTAATGATGCAATTGCAAAAGGTATGTTGATGTAGAAAATCCAGCGCCATCCGGTGACTCCAAGAATTTGTTCATGATCTGAAAAATAACCACCTAGTAGTGGGCCAGCAACAGATGAAAGTCCCCAAACAGCTCCGAAATAACCTTGATACCTACCTCGCTCGCGTGGAGGAACTATGTCTCCAATGATGACAAAGGTAAGTGCCATCAATCCGCCTGCGCCTAGACCCTGTAAAGCACGAGTAGCAATGAGCTGCTCCATATTTTGCGAAGCACCTGCAAGTATTGAACCCAATAAAAAGGTAACGATTGCAAATTGAAAAACAATCCGGCGACCATAAATATCAGAAATTTTGCCGTATAGCGGGGTAGAAGCTGTAGAAGTTAATAGATAAGCGGTAACTACCCATGTGTAGTGATTTAACCCGTCAAACTCTTCGACAATACTTTTTAGTGCTGTGGACACAATGGTCTGATCAAGGGCGGCTAGCAACATTCCCGTCATGAGCCCGCCTAGGATGACCATGATCTCTTTGTGTGTATGCTCTTTTGATGATGCATTTATTGGGCTATTAGTAGACATAAAGGTAAGGTTAGCGCGTGAAATCAGTAATCGCCGAAAACTTAGTAAAGACCTATAACAAAGGTGAGGTCGTTGCACTCAATGACTTGTCTCTAGATGTCGAAGAAGGCACTGTTTTAGGCGTACTTGGACCTAATGGTGCCGGTAAGACGACAACTGTGAGAATTCTCGCAACTTTGTTAAAGCCAGATTCTGGACATGCAACTGTTGCCGGTATTGATGTTGTGAAGCATCCCGACAAAGTTCGCGAAATGATCGGATTATCAGGGCAGTACGCAGCCGTAGATGAGACCTTAACTGGCTGGGATAACTTAGTGATGTTTGGTCGTTTGTATCACTTAGGCCGCCAACCATCCATTGATCGCGCAAATGAATTATTAGAACGCTTTGATTTAACAGAAGCTGCTCGACGCCCTATCAAAACATACTCAGGTGGAATGCGACGTCGACTTGATTTAGCAGCTTCATTGATTGTTAAGCCAAAGATTCTGTTTTTGGATGAACCAACAACTGGATTAGATCCACGTGGTCGCCAGGATATGTGGGGAGTCATTCAAGATTTAGTAAAAGGTGGCGTAACTCTGTTGCTAACTACTCAGTACCTAGAAGAAGCAGATCAATTAGCAGATGAAATTGCAGTTATTGATCGCGGAACAGTTATTGCGCGCGGCACTTCGGATGCTTTGAAAAAGCAAGTAGGCGGCGAGCGTTTAGAGATCACAGTTGAAAATGCCGATGTTGCAGCAACTCAGGA
The DNA here is from genome assembly GCA_947459935.1 of Actinomycetota bacterium. GTDB lineage: Bacteria > Actinomycetota > Actinomycetes > Nanopelagicales > Nanopelagicaceae > Planktophila. The sequence goes on along the minus strand of CANHFN010000016.1, from coordinate 7,512 downwards.
GATCGTTGCAAGGATTAGTGGCCATTCAACACATACTGATTTGCGAACGATTAGTGCGCCAGTTTTAAACGGATCAAAGGATCTTATGGATGCACTGCGAGCCATGGATGAGGCCAAGATTCATCCGCTAGATATCGGTTTAAAACGACCATCATTAGATGATGTGTTCCTTTCATTGACAGGTCACGTCGCAGAAGAAACAGTCGTAGAACCAGTTAAAACAAAAAGAAGGGGCAAGAAGTGAAAAACGCAGCCAGTGATGCATTAGTTATTACAAAACGCCAGCTTTTGCAGCTTGCCCGAGTACCTGAACTCCTTGTCTTCTCAACTATTCAGCCAGTTATGTTTGTTTTGTTGTTCCGCTTTGTTTTCGGTGGCTCAATCGATACTGGTGAATCTGGTGGGTATGTTCAGCTCTTGATGCCCGGAATCTTCGTCCAGACCGTGGCCTTCACCTTGGCTTCAACTGCAATTGGTTTAGCAGAGGATATGAAGAAGGGTTTGATAGACCGTTTTAGATCTTTGCCTATTTCACGTGGCGCGGTAATTATTGGCCGCACATTTGGCGATGCACTACTTAATATTTTGGTTCTTGTTGTCATGGCGTTGGCAGGATTTGCAGTCGGTTGGCGTCCAACTTCGGGCATTCTTCAAACGACATTGGCATTCTTGTTTCTGTTTATGTTCGGCTATGCATTGTCCTGGATTGGTATTTTGGTTGGACTTTCAGTTAAAGAAGCACGAACAGTTCAAAGCGTTGGATTCCTAGTGACTTTTCCTTTGACTTTCCTTTCAAATGCATTCGCACCAACAACTGGAATGCCACGTGCGTTGCAGTACTTTGCTGAATGGAATCCAGTCTCAACGATGGTTGCAGCATGCCGCCAGTTGTTTGGTCTTGAGAATAACTTCGGAGCAACAGCTAATTCATGGCCAAGCCAATATCCACTTGAAACATCATTGTTCTACATGGTGCTTTTAATGGTGATCTTTATTCCGCTGAGTATCAGAAAATACAAAAACTTCTCTAGTTAATTCTTGCCAAGGAAGTGATTGTGGAATTTAGAGTCCCAATTGCTCCTGATTTCATCTAGAGCAGTACCTTCTTGATCAATTGGAAAGATGTTTCCCTCTATTTTGCCGCCTAATTTGGTCATTTGCTCCAGCAAATCGGCATTTGCCTTCACGTGCTCAAACACACCTTCTGGGCTAGCAAACTCTTCTAGCACCGTGCACCGAGTGTTGTTGTCGCTGAAAAACATGTCGTAACTCAGAATTGAATCCTGTTTACGAATTACTTGCATCATTTGTGAAGCCAGGGCACAGAATTCCTCAAAATTAGCTGGATCAATGTGAGGAAACACCGCTACTGCACGAAAGCTGCCCATGATTCTCCTTGTAAATAGAGCAAAAGGTATTTACCCTCTACCTGTGTCAGTTTTCTATCCTAAAGCGAGTAAAACTATAGTCGGCCACAAAGCTGTTCGTGAAGCATTACGTGACACACAGACTTATTCTTCTGATCTACAAGGCGACTCTGATGTTCGAGATTATCGCCAACTACCTCTTGAGGTTGATCCTCCAAGACACCATCTCTATCGAGTGGCATTAGCACCATACTTTGTGAAGCCAACAATTGAGTTACTCGTTCCGCAATTTAGAGAAAATACAGAAAATCTCATTACTAACTTTTTCAAGCACGAGAATCTAGAAGTTGGACAACACCTTTCTTTGCCTTTAGTAATGAAGAATCTCGGAGTTATCTATAACCGCCCGCAAGATGTTGATGAATGGATTTCATGGGGACCTGATGTTTGGACGGCTGAATCAGAAGAGCGCGACGGCAAGGTGTTGCATCGTTATCTTGATGCCATCTATGAAGAAGCGCTAACAAAGAGTAAAGATGACATCTGGAGTCAGATTGCCTATCTTGAAATTGAAGGACAACAAGTATCTGCAGCTGAATTTCGAGGTATTGCTGGCGTGATGTTGGCAGGTGGTCGCGACACCGTTGTGAAGCTTTTCACCGGAATCATGTGGCATTTTGGCCACAAAGTTGAAGACCTTGAATCACTGCGCTCAAATCCAGAGTTAATAGCACCCGCAATTCAGGAGTTTTTGCGCTTCCTTTCTCCGCTGCCAGCAATGAATAGAACTGTTGTGCCAGAAAGTTCAACGACAGAGCTGCCTGATGATAGATATGTTGGAATGAGTTTTATTTCCGGTAACTTTGATGAAACGGTCTATACAAATCCCTTTGAGATAGATTTCAATCGTGGGCGAAATCCACACCTAAGCTTTGGATTTGGCCCCCACACCTGCCTGGGTAATCACATTGCAGAGATTGAGGCCAGAGTCTTTCTAGAAGTGATTTTGAAATCTGGGCTTAATTGGAAAGTCACAACACAGGACATTCGCTACCATCAAGTGCCGTATGCGAAAGTACCTGATCATTTTGGATCGGTAAGGATTAGTAGAACTTAGTTATTTTGCTTGATATCCAACGCTATCTAGCACCAGTTGAACATACGTCATATCTGCCCAAGAAAACCATGCTCGGCTAAACTCCTCAGGGCGGTCAACATTAAATGCCTCATGCATATTGCCAGTACCCGCATCTGTGGTTTCAAGAATGTCGAGCGTCTTTAGCTTTTTTTCACTCGATGGCGATGTCAATGCTTCTACTGACATGGCAATGGGCCAGACATGGTTTTTTGGCGTGTGCTGAGACCCAACTCCAGAAGCTCTAATGCCAGAGAAAAAATATGGATTGTCCTGGCTAAGAATGAATTCTCGCGTATTTCTGTAGAGATCCACATCAAGTGAAGCACCAGCCAATAATGGAAGACTCAATAATGATGGAATGTTTGCATCATCTATAAACAAGGCATTCCCTAGCCCATCAACTTCGTATGCATATAGATTGTCAATAACTGCAAACTTTTCTATACCACTTCGAATATCACGAGCAAGAGATTCCGATTTTGGAGTCTTTAATCTCTGACTCAGATTTTCTAATTCACTGAGAAAAAAGAAATTTGAGGGGACTAAATATCCATAGACACAAGCATCATCACTGGGACGAAATGCAGAATAAATCATTCCAGTGTAAGCGGTAGGGGCTCCACGACCTTCATGAGAGAGTGAATCGTGAGACACCCCATTGTCCCGCTTAAACACATAGGTTTCTGGATCATGTCGCTGTTCACGTTGTGCAAGATCCAACATTACTTCTAATGCATCATTGAATTTCTCATCAATATGATCCCATCGGTCATACTTCTCGATGATCATTCGTGCCAAGTACAAAACTGATGCCCATGAATCAAGTTCAAATTTTCTTTCAAAAACCCATGGCGATTGGTCAAGAAAGTCTCTATGCCAACATTCTCCACTCGGAGAAGGGTTAAATGCGTTTGCATAGGGATCAATCAGAAAGAGTTCTACTTGGGTCTTACTCAACTCGATAAGTAGGTTAACTACTTGGGGGTGATTGGAATTTAGAAGCGGAGCTACTTGCCAGGTGGAATCGCGTAACCACATCGCTGGGATGTCGCCCGTAATAATGAATGGTCGACCATTCTCAAGTCGGGTTAAACTCTTATCAAACAAGGAGGTGAGAGACTTGGAAACCCGATTAAATCGAGATTCTGATACCAAATCTTCGAGTCCCGGGAATACTTCTCTGGCTGTTAGATTCATAGCTCTTTGAATTATCAGTTAGGCATAAAATTCGGCGGCTAAAATCTCAACTGAGATTTCGCGACCATTTGGTGCTGTGTAAGAAACCTTTGCACCAATTTCTTGATTAAGGACTGCAGCACCAAGAGGCGACTTTTCGCTATAGACATCTAGATCTCCAGATGAAATTTCACGTGAACCGATCAGAAACTTCATCTCATCTCCGGCGATAATCGCAGTGACAACCATTCCGGCACCAACTTTTCCATCAGCACTTACTGGCGGTGTTCCGATATGAGCATTTTCCAGCATTTGCTTGAGTTGACGAATGCGCGCTTCCATCTTGCCTTGCTCATCACGAGCTGCGTGATATCCGCCGTTTTCTTTTAAGTCACCTTCTGCGCGAGCTGCCTCAATTTTTGCAGTGACTTCTTTGCGACCAGGGCCTTCAAGTTGGGTCAGCTCAGCACGCAAGCGATCTGCTGCCTCTTGAGTAAGCCATGTCTGTGTCATAAGGCGTAAAGGTACTGGTTACTTACTTGGCCCGACAACTTGAGACATCAGCATTAACGGCCTGACTACGCGTAGGGACAACAGTGACCAGTTCAACCTTTGCCTGTCCAGCAGGTATTTCTTGATCTATTTGCCCAACAACATTCTTATAGAAATCACGGGCAATTACTGTGCAGATTGTTGCAGCCTTGGGATCTTCGCGATCAACTGAATATCTAACGCTCACTGCTCGATCGCTATCGACGGTAAAGGAAATCAAGAGAACTCGTAGGGAAGGGTTCGAGTGATACAAACCTGCCCAAGTAATCCAGCCAACACCAATGACTGCGGTGATGAGGGCAACTGCAATCCAACTACGACCCTTTTTAAGGCCGTAACGCTCGTTGTAGTTAAACGGCTCTGCCGATTGCATGGGATGATTATGGCATGACTAAAGACATTGATATGGGCGCTGCGGGTTCCTTGACCATTACTGTGCTGGTCATTGCTTTTGCACTTTTGATGCGAAGTTTTTATAAGCGTTTCATGGGTGTAGATCGAAGCGATGACTCAACCAAGTAATTTTCTTACTAAGGCATTTCAATCCATTGCAGTTTTACTGATTGCCGCTTTGTTTGTTGGACTGGGGCTTTGGCAGTTACAAAGGGCTGCAGATCTAAAAGAGAGTTTGAAAGTCGCCACAACAATCGATACCAATGTTGTTTCACTAGAGTCAGTAACTTCTCCTCGTGAACCAATACCTCCAACAGCGTTAAACACAACAGTTTCTGTTTCAGGGTATTACATCGCAAACTTTAGAGCTCCTAATCAAGTCGATGGCAATGGAGAGGAATCTGATTGGGAGGTTGCACTTTTACAAGTTGGCACTCAATCGGCAATCTTGGTTGTTCGAGGATTATGGTCAGAGCGTTTACTTAATCCAGATATTCAGCAATCGATGATTATTGATGTGGAAGGTTTATTGGTGGCAAGCCAATATGCAGATCGTGCCGAAAACAGCGCAGGGGTCATATCCCGACTAGATAGCGCAGTAGTTACATCCCTTACCGATCTGGATTTGTTTGACGGATTTGTTGTGGCTAGCAAAGAATCAATCCGAACAGGACCGCTTGAGCGCACCAGAGTCACACCTGAAAAGCTCACCTCCAAAATCCCAGGTCTGTATTGGCAGCACCTTTCCTACGTTGTGATCTGGTGGCTGATGGCAGGGGTTGTGCTCTATCTGCCCTTCTATCGTCGTAGAGTTACCCCATGAGCGGTGCTATCAAGAGATTTAGAGTCATGGCGCTAGTCGCCGGTGTCATGTCACTGCTGTTGTGGTTTGTAGATCTGCCGGTGGCATATTTGTTTAATAATGAGGACTGGAAGTCCAAGGTTGAATGGATTCCTTTTGTCCATGGCTGGGTTTATGCAGCCTATGTACTGACCGCCATTCAATTTGCCACAAAAGCACGGTGGAACTTTAAAAAGATGCTCTGGCTGATTCTTGCCGGCACTTTGCCAATCGCATCATTTGCCGCGGAGCGCAGAGTTGTTCGCCAGTATTCGTAAATTCATAAAGTCGCTGCTATACCCACTCTATGAGCGGCGTTTAGTTCGATCTTTAGATTTTTCAAAGACACCTCATCATGTGGGTGTGATTCTGGATGGCAATCGACGATGGGCCAAATCAAATCCAACGGTTAATGATCCCCATGGCCACAAAGCAGGTGCCAGCAAGATCATTGAGTTCCTGGGGTGGTGTGAAGACTCTGATGTGAAGGTGGTGACTCTTTGGTTGCTATCGACTGATAATTTCAAAAGATCACAAGAAGAGATTGATGATCTGCTCACAATAATTGGCAATACCGTGGATGAGTTAGCTGCCACCGGGCGTTGGAACATTAAAGCAGTTGGCGCATTAGATCTCTTACCAAACTGGTTGGCAGAAAAATTAGCTGCCCTGAAGCCAATTAGAAGTGATGGCGTTGAAGTAAATGTGGCCATTAGCTATGGAGGCCGCCGCGAAATCGTTGATGCTGTTAAGAGCTATATGGGTGAAGAGGTAGCCGCTGGCCATTCTCTTGCTGATGCTGCCGCCAAGTTAAGCATCGAAGATATTTCTAAGTTCTTATATACCGCTGGCCAGCCAGACCCTGAGTTATTGATCCGCACATCCGGTGAACAAAGACTCGGCGGCTTCTTGTTATGGCAAAGTGCGTTGTCAGAATTCTATTTTTGTGAGGCCTATTGGCCAGATTTTCGTCGAGTAGATTTCTTGCGTGCCTTGCGTTCTTACTCTGTGAGAAAGCGCCGATTCGGTTCATAAATCACACCCTAAAATTAACTTTTGGCTATCGCGTGTCTGCACAAAAATCCCACAACTGAGTTCTACCTTTTATTTGTCCGAAGCACACCCTGCGACAACAATTAAATCTAGGAGCAAGCATTGGCTGCAAAAGGTCAAAAAGCTAAGAAAACCTTTGTTTTAGATACCAGTGTTTTGCTCGCAGACCCCGGGGCGCTTTATAGATTTGCCGAACATGAAGTCATTATTCCAATCGCAGTAATTGGCGAGTTAGAGACCAAAAGAGACCATCCAGAGCTGGGTTACTTTGCCAGAGCAGCCCTGAGAGCCCTCGATGATTTGCGGGTTACCCACGGCCGCCTTGATAAAGCGCTAACAATTACCCCAGAAGGTGGCACCCTTTCAGTCGAACTCAATCACACCGATCTTTCCACTTTGCCACATGGCTTCTTGCGAGATGGCACCAATGATTCTCGGATTCTGGCTATCTCAAAGAACCTGATGTCAGATGGCAAGGACGTAGTTCTTGTGACTAAGGATCTGCCACTTCGAGTTAAGGCCTCATCTGTTGGCGTTGAAGCCCAGGAGTATTTAGCCGAACTCGTTTCCAATAGCGGCTGGACTGGAATCGAAGAGATCGATGTCAGCCACAGCGTGATTGATGATCTATATGCCAGTGATTTTGCAGATCATGAATCTGCCCACCAACTTCCTGTTCACACCGGCATCGTTCTTCACTCTGAAAAGGGAAGCGCACTCGCCCGAGTCTCTGCTGATAAACGGTTGAAGTTAGTTCGCGGCGATCGCCAGGCATTTGGATTACATGGCCGAAGCGCCGAGCAACGAATTGCACTTGATTTTCTGCTGGATGAGTCCATCGGAATTGTTTCCTTAGGTGGCAGGGCCGGAACTGGAAAGTCAGCTCTTGCATTATGTGCCGGTTTGGAAGCGGTGATGGAAAAGCGTCTTCACAAAAAGGTCGTTATCTTCCGTCCGCTCTATCCAGTCGGCGGCCAAGAGCTTGGCTACTT
>CANHFN010000015.1 GCA_947459935.1 Actinomycetota bacterium | reverse complement strand
CCCCAGATGCAACTAGCTGTTGGGAGTAGGTGGTGTTTTGCGCACCGGTAGTAAGGGCGGTTGTTGTAATGGCAAATGGGGTTGTGTCGATTGTTACGGTGCTACTCAGCGGTGTTATGCCTCCGCCATTTTTAATCTGCATACTGCCTGATCTGGCATTTGATGGCACAGTAACTTCAATTTTATTGTCATCAATTACTTCATACGGCATTGAAACGCCATCTAGGGTCACAGAGGTGGCACCTAAGAAGTAAAGACCTGTGACCGTTAGTTTCTCGCCAGGCTTGAGCGTGGTTTTAGAAAAAGATGAGATAACCGGAGGTTTAATTGCAAGGACTACAACTGTGCTGGCATCAGTTCCTGCAATCATTTTGGCGATGCGTGGCACATATCTAGAGTTGATATCCGGAGTCACATTTAAGGATCCTTCGGCAGGCAGCAACATTGCAACACCTGGAATTGTTGCCCACCCATTGGCATCAGTTACCGCGCGGGCGGTCCAACTACCTGAAAATGGCTTTAAATTAGCGGCCAGGACAACATCAATAGTTGATGTTTCAAAATCAGAACCAACAGTCAAAACCAGTTTGGCATTTGCAATAGGAATGCCATCAGGATCAACAATTTTTACTCTGTGATACTTCATTGGAATTACAAAGTTTTGAACAAAGTTAGCTGTTGGGACAAAGACATCGGTGGGATCAGAAGCTAAGTTAACAATCAGTGGATCAGGTGTAAAAGAGTCCTGATATCTCGGGGTGATCTGCCATGACTGCTTTGATCCTTCACCAACAGAGCCTGTGAAATACCCTGATGTGTTTGCACGCCCTAAAGGAAAAACATAAGGCGTATAGATTGGGAAACCATCTGAAGTTGTCACTCTTCCTGTACCAGTTACCCATTTTTGTTCTAGTTGGATTGTCAGCGGTCCGCCACCAACTTCCAACTTCTTAGTAACTGGCAGTAATCCTGAACCTGCTGGAGCATCAGCCAAGATTGATGAAAATGTTGGATTGATTAATTGCGGGATCTTTACATTGGCAACACCAGTTGCATTGGTAAAGCTCCAGGCTGAAAAGTTCAGCGTCATATCTCTTTGTCCGGCAATGAGTGGATAGGTGGGCATTGCAAAACCATCACCACTTCGCACGGTAATCCAGACCTTTGCATTGGCAATGGGGTTGCCGGCTGGATCTAACACTGTGACTTGTTGTGCAACAGGATTTGGCACCACAATGTTTTGTGTGAAGTCGCCATATAAAATCGTAGTTGAACGTGTTCCTGAGTAACCAAAATCCAAATAATCATTTCCAGGCCTGTGATAAAAGCCCACTGAAAAAGAGTTCAGGTTTGTTCCACTAGGCAATGTGGCTGCATAGGTGCCATCAGCTGCGATATATGAGCCTGTGTTAACCCCAGTAACCGTGCCCACGTAGCCACCAGTTAAGGGTGTGCCATCGGCAAATTTTGCTGTTCCAATCACGCGGGCATTTGAAGTTGGTGTTGTAACTAAAGTGATATCTCCCCCATCTGCAGGAATATCAACAACTTGGGTAATGATGTTCTTCCACTTTGTATTAGATGAGAAGTAAACAGAGACAACACCTTGCAAACCAGAGGTCATCCGCACTCTCGATAAGAGTGCCGATCCGCTGGCATCACTATTAGCAATCGACTGCCAAGAAACCCCGTAATTTGTTAACCCCGGGAAAAGAGAGACTGTTCCTCCTGGCATAGACCTACTGGAGCCGTTTTGCAGATCCACAGCCCCACCAATCTCAAGTCGAATATTGGCAGCCACTTCAGTACTTGGAATCGGATTACCACTGGGATCGACAATGCGGACCCGAGTCGTAGAGGTTGGAACGACAACATCTAGGTAAGCATCTTGGTTATAGGTGAAGTTTTGCCCACCTGAAATATAGAAACCTAATCTGCTTCCATTTGAAAAATTAGAAGATCCAGAAAAACCCCAACCAGCTGTTGCACCTGCTGTTGCAGTTAACTTGAAATAGCCATTGACATCGGCTGGGTTACCACCGCCACCAAAAAATGGAGTTGGTGGTCTGCCTTCCACGCCTGCTGCTCTGCCATCATCTGTTGTGATGCGACCTGTTAAATAGATCTTTCCCACTGTTGGCGCAGTTAAAACAATATTGAGTGGCCAATTACGTGGCAATGTCACTGGCAGTGTTGACAGTGAGGCATAACTTGTTGAAGGTGATTTGAACTCAAGAATATATGTGCCATCAGGAACTGAAAGTTCGTAGTAACCATCTGCTGCAGTTGTAGTTGTGGCAACAGCTGTTCCGTTTTGATTTGCATTAACTACGACACCAGCAAGTGCGGTGCCAGTTCCATTGCGCACAATGCCAGCAACGCTTGGATCAGCTGCGATAGCTGGTGTGCCAGCAAGGCAGATGAAAGCTGCAACGAGGCCTGCCAGCAACTTTCTCATAGGCCAAGGGTAATACTCGAAGGTGAAAACCCAGAAGTAAGTAAGGTGTTTAAAGGCTTATTTAGAGGTGATTGCCAGCCTGTCAAAAAAACATGACCAGTTAATTGGGCTCTCTAGGATCTTTGCCAGAGGGCTGAGATTGAGGTCCCCTCAATCACCTAGTCTGTTGCGTAGTAAGTGAGCTGCTCAAATGCCGAATCAAGGCATTGCTTTTTTCCGCCAACGCTAGTGTGCAAAATGACAATCAAATTTGTAACAGGGTCATACACCAATTCTGCCGAGTAGTTTGAATTTCTAAAGAAATAATTTGAATTAAAGGCTTCGTATGCATCACTTTCATTTGAATAGATAAACAACCATGTTCCGCTGTAATTCAGGTTGCACTCAATTACATAATCTGGGTCGGTATACAGCCCCAATTGTCTGCGCGCTAGCTTGCCATAAGAAGATGATGCAGCTTCATTAATTTGCCATAAATCTTCATTCAAGTTCAAGCGGCCTATCAAATCTATAGTTTTCTCTTCTGGCGAGCTGGAGCTGAATTCATTTTCCTCTTGTGCACCAGAGTCACCAGTATCCTCCGGCTCTATCCCGATATCAAAAGTGGCTTTCTTGGTTCCGTTGAAAAGTTCATTCTCTGCAGTAATTGCAAGATCTGTAAAAATCACAGTTCCATTTGCATCCTGCTTGGTGCCACTTATCTTAATTTTCACTGGATTAGAAATCAGTGAACCAGAAGCACAATCAGGATCACAATCATTTGAAAAGAAAATTCCTGTTGCTGACGCTGAATTGTTGTCCCAAGATGAGTATTCAATTTCATCTATATACATTCCGCCATCGCCGCAGGTTAATGTTATTTGGCTTGGCTTTTGAGCATATCCATATCCGCATTCTGAGATGAAGGTTTCTTGATTACCAGTAGATGAGGACCCAGAATTTCCCACCACGCCACAGCCAGCAACCATCAGTAAGGAGAGGATGGCAGCGGTTACTCGGGTAGAAGGTCTGACTAATAATCCTTGAATGTTCAACCGGGGCCCTCGCTTGTTTTCTTCAGAGTAAAAAGATAGCTGACTAGGAATAAGTAAAAGCGTAAACCCAGTTTGCTGGTTGAGCCAGCACCTACATAGGAATCTTTGTCTAGTCATCCCTGCCCGCCTAGCATTATTTGTCAGTGACCCTACGTAATCTTCCACCTATGAGAGATACCGATTCCAATAAGTTCGCCGCCTTCCTAGCCATCATTGCTACCCCTTTTGCTTTGGGTGCTTTCCTATTGGCTTTTGGTCCAGCAGCCCAATATGTCAATGAAGATCCAGCTGGTGATGGTTATGTTCCTCCACGCAGCATTGCTCAACTAGTAGATAGAACACAGGAGTCCACTGTGACTGTCTGGTGTGATCCTGCACCTTCAAAAGGTGCGCAAGGAACAGCCTGGGCGATTGAATTAGAAACAACTAAATCTAAGGAATACCCAACCACCTTGATTACCAATCACCATGTGATTGAAGATTGCATTGGTGTTGAGGGATCAGTGTGGATCGCACTCCCCTTTGAAAAGCAATATCAAGCTGTCATCGTAAAGTGGGATAAAGACAATGATCTAGCTGTAATTGCAACCGGTAAAAAGTTACCGGTGTTGGCGTTGTCGGATAATCCACCGTGGCCTGGCTATTGGGTAATGGCACTGGGAAGTGCTGATGGATTTGAAGGATCTGTTTCTTTTGGCAACGTACTTAACACCAGCAAGTACGAGGTGTATATAACCAACAATCTCTCCCATGGTAATAGCGGTGGTGCGCTAATTGACAATGAAGGTTTCGTCATTGGAGTAACGACTTGGGGTCACACCGTGGAGCAATACAACGGGGCTGTTTCTCTCGATGCTTTCTGCGTCAAGATCCTTGATTGCCAGTATGATTTTAAAGGTGAAAAAACCTGGTGGGACTACTCAAATTAGTAAATTGGAGAGAACATGAAATTAATGTTTAAGCGAAATAAGTATTTTGTTCTAGCGCTAGCATCTGTGTTCATTTTAACTAGTTGTGGCCAAGGAACATCAAGCCAATCTGAAGAGCCGATCGACTGGGAGACACCAGCGGCATTTGATTTCAAAGCTCTAAACGTGTTGATACCAAGTGAGAGCATCTTGGCTGATTACACAGAGTTCTCGCGTTTCGAATCAAGTGAGCTAAAGATAGAGCCTGTCTCTGGAATCACCGATACCGGAGATGGCTCGCTCACAACTACCCCGGCAACTTGCCGGGAATCTGATGCATTTTTTACTCAACGTACTTTTGCTAAATCAAGTCTTTCAAACGCTTCGAATAACATGCTCGGTGGACTCAGTTGGTACTGGGCGAATGATGATCCAAAGGATTATGCGAAAATGACATTGACAATTGTTGGTGACAGCAATGTTAGTGAAGAGTTTCTTCTCAATGACATTGCTACCGAGCTAAAGTCTTGCGGAACTGTGACAAATGAGTCCTCAGATTTATCGTGGACCATCACTCAAACATTTACGCAGCCCTCAACCAGTAGTTTGCGTCTTGAATATGAAATGGTCTTTTCTGGGAATGCCTTTGGCCGCAAGGCACTTTTGATTGCACGCCAAGTGGGTAGAAATGTTGTTTATCTCTCCTACGCTCGTGATGGAGAAGGTGCACCGAATGAGTATCCAATCTCTGCAGCAATCGAGGATCAAATGAATCTACTGTTAGACGCAGTTGCTCTCAAACTTAATTCATAATCCTCACTGCTAAAAAGTACATTGGGTAACTTCATAGGCTTTTACAATATCTTGTAATCTCACCTTGTAGCTGGATAGATTAACTTCGGCCAAGCTGTAATGCGATTGCCTTGGCCATAATTGGCATTGCCTTGTCAAAGGAAATTCCATAAACCCTCTCAAAGGCGGTTTTAAAATCCACCCCAGAACTGGCGATCTTCCACATCTCCATAGTCGAATCTGGCCCCCTAAGAGCGGTAAGAATCTCAACAAACATAGCGCCGATACTGTATTGATACCAACGTTCATAACTCTTTTGCCAGGTATCTGGAGCATTGAAAACAAAGTACTTTTCTAGATACTGCGAGTTAAGTAATTGATTTGTATAGAGGTCACTTGATGTGTTTTTTCGAAACTTCAGGTAATCAGCAAAGGAATCATAGAAAACTGCTGCGTGTTGGGTGAAGTGTGCTTGGCCCTCCCAATACCAGGTTGGAGGCCAAGGGTCATAGAGAAATTCTTGTGCCGGCCGACCCTTCTTTATACTCATTTGCTGAATCGTGTGGGTGAATTCGTGAGCCTCCACTGTGCCATTCAGGTGATCAGGCGTTTGGAGCTCAACTGCCAACACAATCAAATACCTATTACTACCGTTATAAAAGGAACCACCTCCCCAACAGGTTGCTTTGGTGCGGCAGGCAGTATCTGTAACCCATCTGCTGCCAGAATTAGGAAGAATACTTTCCATCTGGTTGACGGCCCAGTCTCGATCCTCATAGTTAAATGCTAAATAGTAAATTTCTACAGGCTCTACGCTTCCGGCATACATTCTGCTGACAAGGTCAATTGGAATCAGTGGTTCCTTATAAGTGAGCTGAGAGTTTGGTCCCATAATCATTTTTAAGGTGATCTCGGTTTTTGTGGAGGAAAGAATCTTTTCTCGACTCTTACTCCAGGCCGCATAGGCAATACCTTGATAGTTCTCAACTAGATCATCAAAAGAGGTTGGAGCTTTTGGAGTTGGCGTTGGAGAAGGCGTTGGAGTGATGGTTGGTGTCGGCGAAGGAGTTGGCGAAGGTGTCGGAGTGATGGTTGGTGTCGGCGAAGGCGTTGGCTTCTTAACAACTACACCTTTGTTCCAGATCAATTTATTGCCAGATTTAACGCAGGTGAACTTCTTACCGGCAGATATTGATGTAGCACCAGCCTTTGAGCACTTAGCACCAGCCTTTACCGCTGCCGTGGCAATCGGTTGAAGTAAAACAAGAGCAAGAGTTACGGTGAGTAACACACCTAATCTCTTTCGCATGTTCTCATTATGGTCTCAACTGCTAGAGATAACTAGTTTAAAGGATGCTAGTCTTTTAAGACCTTAGTCAAAAGAGTAAAAACCTCTTGCGTTTAAAGGCAAAAGTTAGCACTGCGCGGTCAGTACTTCTAGTTTTTCTTGCACAGCTGGGTAATCAGAGTCATCAACCAAGATCTTCTCTAAGTCCTTAATTGCCATTGCTTTCTTGCCTAATCGTGCATAGGTTTCAGCTCGTTCAAATAGTGCGCGATGGAGCAAAATCTCAGAGCGCTTCTTAGATGCAAGTGCGCGCTTAAAGCATTCAAGTGCCCCGTCATTTAACCCCTTTTCGCGGAAAGCAACACCGCGCAGGATCAGCATCATGGCTGTTGCATCATCCTCATTTTCAATGTCTTCAGTAGTTTCAATGGCACTGTCATAATCTTTTTTGCCAATTTCAATGTCTGCAATTGAAATGGCCACAAGTTGATCTGGTTGCATCTCATGCAAGATGGCAAAAGCTTCTTCAAACTTACCCATCTGCTGGAGTAATTCGGCAAAGATATGACCAAGGGTTTGTTCGTTATATACGGATGCGGTGAATATGCCGTTCGTGATTTGAACCTGTGGTGTGATTCCTAGAAAGTACTTTCTTACATACTTGTCACTAAAGGCGGCCTTGCGATTACTCCAGAGTTGCGTGCCCCACTGATATGCAACGGAATCATCTACCGAGCTACCTTTAACGCAGTAGAGAAACTTGAGCAGATCAAGACTCCATTTAAGGTTGGAGTGTTCTGCCTCTAGCGCCTTTGCTTTTTCTATTGCTTGATCTGGCGTGTCAGCTTCATTCCACTTAAAGATGTCCCGCAGGTAGGCATAGAGCGCTTTTTCTTCTTTCTTAGCAAAAAGCCCAGGTTGCATACTTGTTGGCGGTTCATAAGGAATTACCTTTTCTTCAGCACCTGAAGCTGCCGTTGTCGTGCTCCCCCGACTCTTTCCTCTTCCACCGCTTAAGGTTTCAACGTTATATAGACCTGTTCCTGGAATACCTGTTGAAACAGTGCGTCGACCTTTTGAATTTATTGTGTAGCGAGCACCGGGCACACCAAAAGACATTCCAACAGAGTCTTTGTTAACACTCAGGCGAACGCCAGGGAGTAACTTCATAGAACGACGAAAACGTATGGCCATGTGTTTAGTTTACTTAGAGTGACTGACAAAAAAGTAGCCCCGCGCGACGAACTGCGGGGCCACTTCACGTGCGTGCCACTGACGGGATTTGAACCCGTTACCTGCAACATAGTCAGTGTGCCGCTCTATCCGATGAGCTACAGCGGCACGCAAGAGTGAACTTACGGAGCTTTTCATCGAACTTAAGAGGCAGAGCCCAAATGTGTGGATAAGAGGGTTACACTTGACTCACATAGTCAGTGTTCTCGGTCCAATTGAGTTACACAGCAAAAGCCCCGCAGAATAACTTCCGCGGGGCTTTTGTCTTACTTAATCTTTAAGGCATGACCAATCCACCATCAACTGGCACAGTAATTCCTGTTACATAACTAGATGCATCGCTAACTAACCAAATCAGCGTTGCCGCTAACTCCTCTGGATCTCCAAGTCGCCCGGCAGGTGCAAACATTTTGATCATGTTCACCATATCTGCAGGAAGCTCATCACTCATCTCAGAGGGAAAGAAACCAGGAGCGAGCGCGTTCACACGAATGTTTTTACGTCCCGTCCACTGCGCCGCTAAATCTCGTGTTAATCCAATAAGTCCAGCCTTACTAGATGCATAAGCAGCTTGAGGTAATCCTTGTGGTTTGATACCAAGGATGCTTGAGATATTTACTATCGCTCCCCCGTTTTTATTTGCCTTTGCAAATGCTTGTGACATCCAATAGGCACCAAAGAGATTGACATCCAGGACAGATCTAAATTGCTCTGGTGTTTCATGTGTTGCAGGAACGGCGGTGCCAACACCTGCGTTGTTCACCAGGATGTCGACCCGACCAAATTCTTTAATGGCATGTGCGATTAATGCATCGCATTGTTCTGGCTGTGTTACATCTGTTTGTAATGATGCAAACTTTCTACCAGCTGCAGTTACTAATGCACCGGTATCTGCCAGCCGCTCTACACGGCGAGCGCCTAAGACAACATCTGCCCCTGCCTCGGCTAGCGCCTTAGCAAAAGCAACCCCCAGACCTGAAGAGGCCCCTGTGACGACTGCGACCTTTCCATCTAAACGAAAGCGGTCAAGAACACTCATACTCTCTCTCCTCAAAATGGGTAACTATGCGTAAGGTTAAGGCATGGACTTCACATTGAGCGCAAAAACCAGCGAATATGCCGCCAAACTCCAAGCCTTTATGGAGGCAGAGGTCTTTCCTGCAGAAGCGGTGTATGAACACCAAAGGCAGGAGTTGCGGGCAGCTGGCAAGCCTCATGGATTGCCGCCCATTGTTGAAGAGTTAAAAGCAAAGGCTAGAGCCCAAGGTTTATGGAATTTGTTCTTGCCACACAGCCATGATCCCCACCATGGTTTAACTGTTACAGAGTATGCAACCTTGGCTGAGATAACAGGATGGTCACCAGAGATTGCACCAGAGGCAATCAACTGCGCAGCACCAGATACTGGCAACATGGAGTTGCTAGACATGTTTGGCACAGATGCACAGAAGCAAGAATGGCTAGCACCGCTGCTTGATGGTCGGATCAGATCCGCCTTTGCGATGACAGAGCCTGATGTGGCATCTAGTGATGCTAGAAATATCAGAACGTCAATTGTTAAAGATGGCGGTGACTATGTCATCAATGGCACAAAGTGGTGGACAACAGGTGCGATGGATGAGCGCTGTGAGATCTTAATTGTGATGGGAAAGACCAATCCAGATGCTGATGCATATCATCAGCAATCAATGGTGCTAGTACCTATGAATACTCCTGGTGTGAAGGTAGTCCGTAATTTGTTGGTGTTTGGTTATGAAGATCAACATGGTCATGCAGAGGTCTCCTTTACTAATGTGAGAGTGCCTGTTGCAAATCTTTTGGGGCCAGAAGGTGAAGGCTTTGCTTTGGCCCAAGCTCGTCTTGGACCAGGACGTATTCATCACTGCATGCGTGCTATTGGTATGGCAGAGCGAGCGCTCTCGCTCATGATTCAGCGATCCATTGGGCGTGAGACTTTTGGAAAAGCATTAGTGCAACAAGGTGTGATTCAAGATTGGATCGCACAAGCTCGTATTGAGATTGAGCAAGCACGCCTGCTTGTCTTAAAGGCTGCCTGGATGATTGACACTGTTGGTGCAAAGGGCGCTCGCAAAGAGATTGCTGCTATTAAAGTGGCGGTGCCTCAAATGGCAGAGCGCGTTATTGATCATGCGATCCAAAGCTATGGCGGTGCGGGTGTTTGCCAAGATACGCCGCTGGCCTCGATGTATGCAGGAATTCGCACCTTACGCATTGTTGATGGGCCAGATGAGGTTCACATCAGAGATATCGCGCGCCTAGAAATCAAGCCTTATTTGTCATGAGTGATGTAACTGCGGTCCGACAAGAGGATCGCTTTGATGTTGAAGCCATGCATGCCTGGCTTCGCCAATTCATCCACATCGATGAGCTACCAGAGGTACTTCAGTTTCGAAGTGGTGCCTCCAATCTGACCTATTTACTCAAATACCCTAACCGCGAATTAGTCTTGCGCCGCCCACCTGTTGGCACAAAAGCTGTTTCTGCCCATGACATGAAGCGCGAGTACTTGATTCAATCACGCTTGAACTCGGTCTATTCATTAGTGCCGGCAATGATTGCACTCTGTGAAGATCATTCAATTATGGGCTCTGATTTCTATGTGATGGAGCGAGTAGTTGGAGAGATTTTCCGCCGTGATATTGCACAAGAGATAACCGCACGCGATATTGAAGTGATGGCTGATTCCTTGATTAATGGTTTAGTTCAACTCCACGCTGTTGACTCATCTATTTTGAATGAGCTCAACAAAGGACAAGGTTATGTTGCCCGCCAAGTTGAAGGCTGGTCAAAGCGCTATCGAAATGCGCTGACTGATGATGTGCCCGACGGTGAAAAGGTAATGGCCTGGCTGTTGGCCAATAAACCAGAAGATGTTGACTCCTGCATCATTCATGGTGACTGGCGCATTGATAACGTTGTTTTTGATTTAGAGCATGGGCGAATTGCTGGTGTGCTGGATTGGGAACTTGCAACGGTTGGTGATCCCCTGATGGATTTAGGATCTGCCCTTGCCTATTGGGTTGATCCAAATGATGAACCTGCTTTTGCATCGCTGCGCAGGCAACCAAGTCACTTGCCGGGCATGCCAACACGTGAGCAGTTTGTAGCACGATATTTAGAGTTAAGTGGGCGCAGTTGTACCGACTTTACCTTCTATGAAGTTTTTGGACTTTTCCGTTTAGCTGTCATTATTCAACAGATTTGGGCTCGCTATAGGGCTGGCCAAACAACTAATCCAGCCTTTGCTGGCTTTGGTGATGCGGTCAATACATTGATCAACCGAGCAGAGGGGAAGATCGCATGAGAGCTGGACAGATAACAGTGTCAACGCGTGCTTTTGAAGTAGTCGATGTTCCAACACCTGATGCTGGTGCAGGTCAGGTGCGCATCAAGGTTGCCGCAGCTGGTGTGTGTTTATCTGATGTGCATCTGCTGGAAGGGATTCTATCTCCGGGGTATTTAAAGGGTGATCAGGTGACGTTAGGTCATGAAGTTGCAGGTGTGGTTGATCAAATAGGCGATGGAGTAACAAGTAGTGCCATTGGTGACCGGGTTGTTGTGATTGCTGGTGAGCGAAACGCTGCTCAGCAAATAACAACTATGGGTTTTGATTACAACGGCGGTTGGGCAGAATACGTTGTCACAAATGCACACTTAGTTGCAAAGATTCCAGACTCATTGCCCTTTGAACAGGCGGCAATTATCCCTGATGCAGTTTCAACGCCATGGGCAGCGATATCTTCAACAGCAAAGATGCAAGCTGGGGAAAGCGCTGCGGTATTTGGAGTGGGCGGCTTAGGAATCCACGCTGTGCAGTTACTCAAGACTATTGGTTGCAGCAAAATCATTGCCATTGATCCACGTGAAGATGCTCGGGCTAATGCTTTAGCGCGCGGTGCTGATTACGCATTTTCACCAGATGATCCTGAATTAAAAAAACATCGTGGATTAAATGCTGCCTTTGATTTTGCGGGGGTATCACCGGTGCGAAAGCAGGCGTTATCACTTTTGGGTGAACAAGGACGCCTTGTAATTGTTGGTATTGCCAATGAACCTATCGTCATTCCTAATGACATGGCCTTCACCTATATGAGAACTCAGATCATGGGTCATTACGGTTCAGAAGATCATCACGTTCATGAACTTATTGAATTTGCCCGACAAGGCAAGCTCGATCTATCTCAATCAGTCTCTGAGATTATGCCGCTTGAAAAAGCCGGCGAGGCTTTGAGTAAGTTGGCCAATAAGGTGGGAAACCCAATTCGTATTGTTTTAAAGCCCTAGCCTGACTAGTCAGATTGGGCCATTTTCTCCTTAGGCTCATTTACAACACCAGGCCTCAATGATGTACTTGGGCCATGAAAAAACTCATCCTTTGCATACTTCTTTCTTTTGGTCTTTTTGGATCTTCGGCAGTGGCTGCATCCCCCGAACCAACTTCAGCAAAATGTATAAAGTTCAAGAAGGATGTAATTTCTGATGAGTCAAGAATTAAGCAGCTCTATAAGCGGTATGAGCCTGCTGCCAATAAAAAGGGTTCAAGTTATTCCAAGACTAAGTTTAAGTCTTACTACTCTAAGTTAGTTGAGTACAACGAGTTTGCTATCAAGGCTTATAAGAATATGAAGAAGAATCCAAAGTGCTTCACAGATGATCAATTTGACGCTGTTGAGGATTACTACGATGAACAAGTAAGTTTCAGCAAGTCCAGATCTGAAGATAAAATCCTCAAGGGCGTTTTCCCAAGTTTTGATAATATGAGTGTTTACGGCGGCAGTCTCTAAATCTCATCTATTGCCACGCAGTACAAGTAATAATCCCAACTCACAGTTAGGTTGATTCCATGAGTGACAAGTTTGAATATCTTTGGGTTGAAATGGGTACCGGTAAAGGGTCATTTACGGGTGGCGGGCAGCAGGTACACAAACTTGCTGATTCGCTAAACCCTGGCAAGGAGATTTTGTACCACTTCCTCACGGGACCAATGGAGGCTTTGAACTCTCTGGGTGCTGAGGGATGGGAAGCGGTCTCACAAACTAACTACGGTGAGACTCACTGGGTGCTAATGAAGAGGCGCATAGGAAGTTAATTCTCAACTTGTAGGGATGTTCGTGATCTGCATTTCCCTGCCGTAGCGAAACTTAGAGTCAAAGATGATTCGGCCAGCATTTCTAAAGAGTTGCGAAACCTCTGGCACGCTCAATTCTGGCTTCACATTGGAAACACTTAACCAATAGCTGGCAGCAATCAAGGTAGAAACTGATGTCCCAGAAGCAGATGATGGTGCTCCCCCAGGCAAGAGTGCTTCTGCATTTCCGGGCGTGTAGAAATCAATTAAGTTGCGATCATAATTTGAGTAGTCAGCAATCTGGCCTTTGCTATTGATCGCACCGATAGCAAATGCTGCGGGTATGCAGGCTGGCCAATCAATTCTTGCCTTATCTGCTGCATTTCCAGCCGGGAAGAAGACCGCCACATTATTGATCTTTAGATCAAGGATCATCTTGTCAAACTCCGGATTTTTTGGACAATAGTTCTTGCCAGTTGCAGGTGGGTGATATCCCTGAGCCATTGCAACTGCGCCAATGTTTAACTCCACGCGTTTCGACATAATCCATTTGAATACTTTGAACACAGTGCTATCTGAAACTGGCAGACGATCTCCTCGTGCGTTATATGCGATTATCCGAATCAAGACTAATTTCTGCGCGGGGTTAGCATTCATGGCAATGCTTGCCATTTGAGTTCCGTGACTCATATTTGAGGTGTTAGAGATGTTTGTTGGCAGAGTTGAAGCGCCAGGTCCCTCTTGAAAACTTGTCCCGTTTGGGCAGCCTGACCAGAACATGATGCAGCTTTCATAAATAACTGCGTCTTTGATAATTGGTAGAGAGGTATCAAAACCTGTGTCGATAATGACTAAAGATTTTTGAAGTGGATCGCCTTG
>CANHFN010000014.1 GCA_947459935.1 Actinomycetota bacterium | reverse complement strand
ATAACCGACAGGGTTTAACTCATACCGTCGTACCATCGGCATCACTGATCGCTGATGATCCAAATCTTTTGTTGGTTAATGCAGGAATGGTTCCTTTTAAGCCATTTTTTTTGGGAGAAGTAACTCCACCATATAAGCGGGCAACATCAGTACAAAAATGTGTGCGCACACTAGACATTGATGAGGTTGGCAAAACAACTCGTCACGCATCCTTCTTTCAAATGTGTGGCAATTTCTCTTTCGGTGATTACTTTAAGGAAGCTGCGATCGCACTTGCGTGGGAGCTTTTAACTCGTCCGATTTCTGATGGGGGCTATGGATTCCCTGAAGAGAAATTGTGGGTGACGGTTTATCTAGACGATGATGAAGCCGCTGACATTTGGCACACCAAAATCGGTGTTCCGAAGGAGCGCATTCAACGTCGAGACATGGCAGACAATTTCTGGTCCATGGGTGTTCCAGGTCCGTGCGGTCCGTGTTCTGAGATTTATTATGATCGCGGCCCTGCCTATGGTGCTGAAGGCGGTCCGATCGCAGATGAAAACAGATATCTAGAAATTTGGAACCTTGTTTTCATGCAGAATGAACGCGGAGCCGGTGGCGGAAAAGATAGTTATCCGATTCTTGGTGAACTGCCAGCAAAAAGCATCGATACTGGTCTTGGATTAGAACGCACAGCGGCCTTGCTGCAAGGTGTTGAGAATATCTATGAGATCGATACGACAATAATGATTCTCAATCGTGCCTCTGAATTAACGGGCGTTAAATACGGTTCATCTGAGAAATCAGATATCGCGCTTCGAGTAATCGCAGATCATGCCCGCACATCAGCCATGCTTATTGGTGATGGTGTCACCCCCGGAAATGAAGGCCGTGGCTATGTTTTGCGGCGAATGATGCGTAGAACAATTCGAAATATGCGCCTTCTAGGCTCAATGGATCCGATTATGTCGGAGCTAACCGTTTCTGCAATAGCTGCGATGGGTCCTCAGTATCCAGAGTTAATTGCTGACAAAAAACGTATTTTATCGGTCAGCATTTCTGAAGAGGAAAGTTTTCTGCAAACCCTGAAAAGTGGAACACAAATATTTGATCTTGCCTCAGTTGCTCTAAAAAAGAGCAAGGCCACAGTTCTGCCGGGTGATGAAGTTTTCAAACTTCACGACACCTACGGTTTTCCATTTGATTTAACACTTGAAATGGCGCGCGAAGAGGGCCTTGAAGTTGACGAAGATGGATTCCGCCGATTAATGAAAGAGCAGAAGGATCGTGCCAAGGCTGAT
The DNA here is from genome assembly GCA_947459935.1 of Actinomycetota bacterium. Lineage (GTDB taxonomy): Bacteria > Actinomycetota > Actinomycetes > Nanopelagicales > Nanopelagicaceae > Planktophila. Next base: position 12,401 of record CANHFN010000014.1, on the reverse strand, counting down.
GCAAAGGCGAAGAAGTCAGGGCACACGGATGTCTCTGTTTATAAAACGATCGCAGATAAAAGCGGTAAGAGTGAGTTCATTGGTTATGCGCAACAGAGTTCTGAATCTAAGTTAACCGGAATTGTGGTTGATGGTATTGGCGTTGCCAGTGCTTCAGAGGGCGATGATGTTGAGATTGTTTTGAATAGGACTCCCTTTTATGCCGAAGGTGGAGGCCAGTTAGCTGATGGCGGTCGCATTACCTTGAGTAATGGCGCAATTATTGAAATTGAGGATGTGCAATCACCTGTTCCGGGCTTGTCAGTACACCGAGGCAGAGTTATTAGTGGTGCAATTGAGATCGGCAGTGATGTTCTTGCAGAGATCGATATTGAACGTCGCCATGCGATCTCAAGGGCACACACTGCGACACACATGGTGCACAAAGCATTCCGTGAAATTCTTGGAGAAACAGCCACGCAAGCCGGTTCAGAGAATTCACCTGGTCGCTTCCGTTTTGATTTCCCATCGACAGGCTCAGTCCCAGTTAGTGTCCTAGATGATGTTGAATCACGAGTGAATACGCTTTTGCTAGATAATCTAGAGGTGACCGCTGAGAGCATGAGCCAAGCGAAAGCTAAAGAGCTCGGTGCGATGGCACTTTTTGGTGAGAAGTATGGGGATGTAGTGCGGGTAGTAAGTGTGGGGGACTGGGCACGTGAACTCTGTGGCGGAACACACGTTGAGCGTTCAGGCCAGTTAGGTGTTATTAAGTTGTTAAGTGAATCCTCAATTGGAGCAGGTGTTAGACGAGTTGAGGCCCTTGTTGGTGTTGACGCATACAAATTCCTAGCGCGTGAACATCTTTTGTTAAATTCTTTAACTGAATTGATAAAGGGCGCGCGTACTGAAGAATTACCCGAAAGGATTTCCGATCTTTTGAACAAGATGAAGGAGATCGAAAAAGAATTAGCATCTGTTCGCTCTTCGCAGGCCTTGGCTCAAGTGGGAGAATTAGCCAAGACCGCCAAGATGGTCAACGAAGTTTCATTCATTGGCTCTGTCATGGCAGATGGTGTATCTGGTGATGATTTGCGAAAGATCGCGATGGATCTGCGTTCACGCGCAGATAATTCAGTTGTCGCACTTATTAGTGCAAATGATGGCAAGCCGGTTCTTGTTGTTGCAACAAGTGAAGGTGCGCGCTCAAGCGGAATTAAAGCTGGCGCTCTAGTCAAGATTGGTTCAACTGTTTTGGGTGGTGGCGGAGGCGGCAAGGATGATTTTGCGCAAGGCGGCGGTGCAGATGCTTCAAAGTCGCTAGATGCGCTGACTGCGATCTCTAACGCGCTCAAGGGATAAGTTATGCAGCGCGGACGTCGTATCGCATTTGATTTTGGAGATGTTCGTATTGGCGTTGCGGTGTGTGATGCTGATGCGATTCTTTCATCACCGTTAACTACTCTTAAATCGTCAGACAAGAACTTAACCAAACAATTAGGTGAGATTTTTGCTGAGATTGAGCCCATAGCTATCTATGTTGGTCGCCCAGCTTTGCTCAGCGGACACGATGGGGTTGCCTCAGCTAAGGCTTCAGGTTTTGTCGAAATGCTTAACACCATAACTACCGTGCCAGTCGTAATGATCGATGAGCGCATGAGCACAATAAGTGCGGCCCGAAACTTACGTGATGCAGGGCGCAATGCTAAGGATTCAAAAGATGCGATTGATATGGCATCGGCTGTCGCGATCTTAGATTTCGCACTTGATATTGAGCGACGAAAATGAAAAGAAGAGTTGCAGCAGGCGCCATAGCAATACTCATGGTTTTTGCTTTCATTCTTTTCCAACGTTCTAGCCCAAGTGCTGCGCCGGATTTTCCTGAAAACACTTCATTAACAGGTGCGACTGAAGTTGTCATCGATATCCCAAACGGTGCCTCAGGTTCTGATATCGCTTCAATTCTTTTTGAAAGTGGTGTCATAAAATCCTCACAAGCATTCTTTAGAGTTGCAGTAGGCGATAAGCGCTCAGAAAAAATAGCACCAGGAAGCCATCGTCTTACCCTCGAAATCTCTGCCCAGCAAGCACTCGAACAGTTATTAGATCCGGATCGCATACCGAACTTGGTGCGAGTGTATGAGGGTGAATGGAAGAGTGAGATTACGACAGCGCTCTTGACCTATGGCTTTAAATCTAAAGATGTAGCGCAGGCCTTTGCAAGTGCAGATCTTCCAAAGGGATTTCGTCAGGTCGAGGGATTGCTTTTTCCAGCACAGTACAGCTTCCCCAAAGGAACGACAGCTCAGGCGGCGGTGCAATCTATGATTTCCCGCTTTGAGTCTGAACCAGTGGCCCAAAAATTGCTTGCAGGGAAAAGGGATTTCACGCCTCAACAGTTACTGACTATCGCCTCGATAGTTCAGGCAGAGGGCGGTAAAGATGATTTTACGAAAGTCGCACGTGTGATTTTCAATCGGTTGAAAATCGGTATGCCACTTCAGATGGATTCGACGGTTCATTACATTATGAAGTTACGAGGCCAGATTTTCCTCAGTACGCGATCAACAATGATCAATTCTCCCTACAACACATATAGGAAATACGGGCTACCGCCTGGTCCTATCGGAAATCCTGGGGTAGCCGCTATGAGTGCCACTCTGAATCCAGCGGTGGGAGATTGGTTATATTTCATTACGGTCGCACCTGGTGATACCCGCTTCACTAATTCTTTAGATGAGTTCAATACTTGGAAAGCGCTGTATACCAAGAACCGAAAGGCAGGTTTATTCAAGTGATAACCGCTGCGGTTCTGGGCTCGCCAATTTCTCATTCGCTAAGCCCCCTCTTGCACGCAAAAGCCTATGCCGAGTTGGGAATTGAGGGCACCTACGAGAGCCGCGAGGTTAAGTCTGGTGAATTAAGGAGCTTTCTCAACAGTAATGGTTCTGTCTTCAACAACTTTTCACTGACAATGCCATTAAAGGAGGAGGCACTTGCTATTGCTGACTCTGTAACAAAGATTGCCCAACAAATCCAAAGTGGAAATACATTGCGCAAGGTGGATGGAAAGTGGGAGTTGACTAGCACCGATGTCGAAGGTTTTTCATTTGCATTGCAATCTCATGGTAAGAAAGCAGATGGACACGTTCTTGTGATCGGTGCAGGGGCAACAGCCAGAGCCTTGGTCGCATCGTGTGATGGAATTAGCTCGAACATCAGTGTTATCAACCGAAGTCCAGAGCGCGAAATTGCGATTCGAAAGGCAGCACCAAAAACAGAGATCGAATTGATTCCTTGGGACTCGAACATTAATTTCGAAGACTTTGACTTAGTGGTCAACACAACCCCAGGTAACACTGCCTCCATTTTTTGTGATCAAATAACTTCAGTGAATTCAACATTTTTCGAGGTTCTTTATAATCCGTGGCCAACTCAAATCCTCTCGCACTGGCGAAAATTAGGAGGCTATGGAATAGATGGTTTAGATTTGCTGATTCATCAGGCAATTTCTCAGGTGGAGTTATTCGCTGCCATCTCGATAGACCGGAGCGGTATGGCAAAGAAGCTTCGCGTCGAAGGCGAGAGGGCGCTTTCCTAATCCACAGCCACGTTTAGCAGCGCTCTTACCTTGTAACTTGAGGTATGGATTTAGCACTTATTCTCTTTGCTCTGCCTATATGTATTGCGGACGCAAGCACCTTCGTAATCCCAAATATCTACAGCAAAATTCTTTCTTATGTGACTTCACTACATTTGATTATTCATGGTTTTGGCAATTGGCAGGTTTTGGTAATTCCAATCTCCTGCTTGCTGATTATGGCGTTACTTCACGTAGGGATGGGTGACATCAAACTCTTGGCCCTAATGCTGGTTACACACGTGAATAGCGCGATTGTGATCGTCCCATGTGTTTTTCTCTTCGCCACCATTCACATAATGATGGTTTTCCTTGTTCGTGGCAGATTCCCCTTAAAGATTCCTCTTGCGCCGAGCATTTTCCTAGGCTTTGCAACATATTTGGCAACGACTTAGCGGGCTTATCTGCAAGAATAAGCACATGCGTTGGTTAACAGCTGGTGAATCACATGGGCAGGCACTGAGTGCAATTGTCGAAGGAATCCCCGCTTCTGTCTCCATCACAACTGCCGATATCGACTTTCACCTTCAGCGACGCCGGTTAGGTGTTGGTCGTGGCGCCCGCCAAAATTTTGAAGCTGACAAAGTAACAATCTTGGGTGGTGTTCGACTTGGTTTAACTCAAGGTGGCCCTATTGCGATCCAGGTAGGAAATTCAGAATGGCCAAAATGGGAAAAGGTCATGTCGGCAGATCCTGTTCCAGAGGAAGAGATTAAGGATCTTGCACGTAATGCACCTTTGACTCGTCCGCGACCGGGCCATGCTGATTTGGTTGGCATGCAAAAGTATGACCTGGACGATGCGCGAGCAATTTTAGAACGAGCAAGTGCTCGTGAAACTGCAGCTCGCGTGGCACTTGGCGCAGTCGCACGAAATTTTCTTGAACAAACAGTTGGCATAACGATTCTTAGCCATGTTTTATCTATCGGCTCTATCAGAGTCTCAGACGATGCGGTTTTGCCTAAAGCAGGTGATATGAATGTTATTGATGCAGATCCAGTACGTTGCGCAGATCCAGAGACAAGCGCCCTGATGATCACCGAGATTGAAAACGCTCATCGCGATGGAGATACTTTAGGTGGAGTAGTAGAAGTTCTGGCTTTTAATATGCCACCTGGGTTGGGTTCTCATGTGCATTGGGATCGTCGTCTCGATTCAAAATTGGCTGGCGCGGTTATGGGTATTCAGGCAATTAAGGGCGTTGAAATAGGAGATGGATTCAGATCTGCAACTCGTCGTGGTTCGGTAGCTCATGATGAAATTGAAAAAGATTCAACTGGAAAGATAGTACGTCGCACTGATCGTGCAGGAGGAACCGAAGGTGGAATGTCTAATGGTGAAATCTTGCGCGTGCGCGCTGCGATGAAACCAATTTCAACTGTTCCAAAAGCTTTAGATACTATCGATGTGGCAACAGGAGAAGCAGCCAAGGCTATAAACCAACGATCTGATGTGTGTGCAGTGCCTGCAGCCGGAGTTGTTGCTGAAGCTATGGTCGCCTTAGTGTTGGCGGAAGTTGTTCTTGAAAAATTCGGTGGAGACTCTGCTACTGAAACTCGCCGTAACTATGAATCTTATATTCAACATTTGAACTTTAAGTAGCCGGTCTTGATGTCTCGTATTGTCCTCATTGGACCGCCTGGTTGCGGGAAAAGCACAGTTGGTTTTGCACTGGCGGAGCGCTTACAGCGATCTTTTTTCGACACGGATAATTTGATTGAAATCAAGAGTGGGAAGAAAATTACGGAAATCTTTGTTGAAGATGGCGAAGAAGTGTTTCGTGACATCGAGTTCGAGGTGCTACAAAGTGTGTTGCAAGAGGAATTAGCAGTGATTAGTTTGGGCGGTGGCGCACCCATTTCAAATCGGGCTCAAGATGCCGTTGTCTCGTCACAATCTTATGTTGTTTTCTTGGATGTATCGCTGTCAACGGCGGCACCTCGAGTGGGGTTCAATCGTGATCGCCCCTTATTACTTGGAAACCCACGTGCACAATGGCAGTCTCTCAGTGAAAAGAGAAGGCCAGTTTATGAGAAATTAGCCTCTATCTCGATTAAGGTTGATGATATGAGTGTCGATGAAATTGTTGCGGCCATTGAATCGAGTTTGAAATGAGCAAGATTGTTGTCCAGGCCGAACGCACTTATGAGATAACTCTTACAAATTCTTGGATTGACGAGCTGATACCTCAAGTCTCTAACCGCACACGTGTTGCGATCGTAGTTTCGAAGAGTTTTTCACCAAGCCTTACCGGACTGCAAGATCTTGATTGTGATGTACATGTTTTCGAAGTGCCCGACGGAGAAGATGGAAAGAGTATTTCAACACTTACGAATCTCTGGAATTGGTTAGGCGCTGCTGGGTTTACCCGCACTGATTTGATTGTTGGAATTGGTGGGGGAGCCATCACAGATCTTGCCGGTTTCGCTGCTGCTTCTTGGCTACGTGGCGTGGATTGGATTGCAGTTCCAACTTCCTTAGCGGGAATGGTTGATGCATCCATTGGGGGCAAAACTGGCATTAATTCAGATTATGGAAAAAATTTGATTGGTGCATTCCACTCTCCAGTAGCAGTAATAATCGATTCAGGATTTCTGTCGTCTTTATCGGATCGAGATTTTTCAGCAGGAATGGCAGAGGTTATTAAGTGCGGATTCATAGCTGATCCAGAAATTCTTACTATTGCCGAGGTGCATACGGTTTCATTTCTTCGCGAGAACCCTAATGTTGTTACTGATTTGATTCAAAGAGCCGCAGTAGTCAAGGCGCAAGTTGTGTCCTCCGACTTTAAAGAAAGCTTTGCTCGCGAAGCGCTCAATTATGGTCACACATTAGGTCATGCCATCGAAAAGCACGCAAAGTATTCATTACGCCATGGTGAGGCAGTTTCGATTGGACTTGTGTTTGCCGCCGAGTTGGCTCATATGCGTAATCTGTTGACTTCATCTGAGGTTGAAAGGCATCGCTCAATTTTATCCAGGTATGAATTACCAATCTCATATGATCGCCAATCGTGGCAAAAATTAGCTCCATTACTTTCTCTGGATAAGAAAGCTCGGGGCAACATCATTAGGTTCGTTGCGCTCAATGGAATCGGCTCAACAGTGCGCATTGAAGACGTAACCTCCTCTGAACTCGATGAAGCCTATGAGAGAATTAGTTCATGAAGCTACTCGTGATAAACGGTCCTAATCTTTCAAGACTTGATATTCGTGATTCATCGATTTATGGTGATTTGAATTACCCTGAATTGAAGTCAATGATTGAAATCGCGGCGCAGAAGCACAATTTTGAGGCTGATGTTCGCCAAAGTGATGATGAAGCCACGATCATAGGTTGGCTGCATGAGGCGGCGGATCAGAAGATTCCGGTGATTATTAATCCAGCAGCTTTCACTCATTACTCCTACGCCATACGAGATGCGGCAGAGTTAGTGAAGTCACCATTAATTGAGGTTCATCTTTCTAATCCACTTTCTCGCGAAGAGTTTAGGCATACATCCGTGATCTCTGGTGTTGCCAATGGAACTATCGGCGGATTTGGACCAAATTCTTATGTTTTAGCCATCATTGCCATGCAAAATCTAGTTTCAAAGTAACAAAGCACCCTCACGTAACGGGTATCCTTAACCCTTCAATTACGTTTGTATCGGACTTAGTAGATAAAGAGTGGGTGGAACAGCTGTGGCGACAACAAATGATCTAAAAAATGGAATGACACTAGACATCGAAGGTCAACTGTGGACAGTAGTTGAGTTCCAACACGTGAAGCCTGGAAAAGGTCCAGCATTTGTTCGCACCAAGCTCAAGTCGGTACTGAGCGGAAAAGTTGTCGATCGCACATATAACGCAGGCGTAAAAGTTGATGTTGCAATTCTAGAGAAGCGTGAAATGCAGTACCTGTATAAAGAAGGCGATGACTTTGTCTTTATGGACACTAAGACTTACGACCAGATGACCATTAGCGCAGCGACCGTTGGAGATGCAGCGAATTACATGCTGGAAAATACTGAGGCTATTGTGGCTGTTAATGAGGGCAATCCTTTGTATATTGAATTAGCAGCATCTGTTCCTTTGAAAATAACGTACACAGAGCCAGGCATCCAAGGTGATCGCTCTTCAGGTGGAACTAAGCCAGCAACTGTTGAAACAGGAATTGAAATTCAGGTTCCGTTGTTTATTAAGCAAGATGAAGTTGTTCTTGTTGATACACGTGACGGGTCTTATCAGGGTCGCGCTAACTAGTGTCTGCTCGCAGTAAGGCACGCAAGCAGGCCTTGGATTTGTTATATGAGACAGACATCAGGGGTACCAATCTCGTCGATACTTTAAACGCCAGAGATGTTCCTACAGAAGGCCCGGATGCACGTCCAATACGAGAGTACACACGTGAACTGGTCAGTGGTGTTTCTGAAAATCGTAGAAAGATTGATGAATTGATTACAACCTATGCTCAAGGCTGGGACATGGATCGATTGCCCGCAGTGGATCGAAATATTCTGCGACTTGGGATATATGAAATTCTCTGGTCCACAAATGTACCAAACAGCGTTGCTATTGATGAGGCCCTCGAACTAGCGCGAGAGCTATCCAGTGATGATTCTTCTAAGTACATTCACGGAGTTCTGGGTCGAATAGCAAGCATTAAAGACACTATTTCGATCTAGGAAATCCGTAAGTGAGCAACATGTCCTGAATAGTTTCGGGCGGAATTTCAGTAAATATCTCCATATTTGTTATGTCCTGTGAGCGCAGTGAGATAATCTCGCCATTCCAATCGCCCCGCATCCGCACTATGTTTCGGATATAGCCCATTAACTTTCTTGCATTCTGGTCGCTTGTATTCATTAGTTTGCGCAGGTCGATGCTCACGCAACGTTCAATGAGTTGAGTTTTTGAGGGTTCAAACAGTTCGGATACCGGCACCTGATAGAGGCTTGCTATCTGGATTAGCTTGCGAGCGCTAACAGAGCGATCTCCTCGCTCGTAGGAGCCCAAGGCGATCGCTGAGATTTCACCCTTGGATAGTCGGGAAGCCTGCAAGAGAGTGAGGTGTTGGGATTCTCGTATGAAGCGCATCCTGGTTTGAAGAGTCTGCATCTGGGTTTGAGCGTGATTAGTTTCCATACTGGCCACACTATTGGCCTTCGACACTGGGAGTTTTGGATATCCACAGAAAAATGGAGTCGATGCTAGTATCGCCCCTGCATCCTTTAACAACCCATCCTGAGAGGTGGGAAAGGAGATTTACATGAGCGTAGCCCTGTCCGCACAAGAGATTACTCGTGCGTTGACCCGAATTTCCCATGAAATCCTTGAGAAGAATCAAGGTTCATCAAACATTGTCTTGTTGGGTATTCCTACACGGGGAGCTCACCTAGCTACCCGCATCAATTCAATTATCGCCACGATCGAGGGCGCTGAAGTTCCAACCGGAACATTGGACATCACATTATTTAGAGATGACTTAAGGATGCGTCCTCCCAGGGCCATTATGTCGACCAAAATTCCTACTAGCGGAATTGAAGGCAAAGATGTGATTTTGGTGGATGATGTTTTGTACTCAGGCAGAACGATTCGTGCAGCACTAGATGCACTGGGGGAAATAGGTCGTCCTCGCACGGTGCAGTTAGCTTCCTTAGTTGACCGAGGTCATCGAGAACTCCCTATCAAGGCCGACTTTGTGGGTAAGAACCTACCCACAGCCAAAACTCAATCTGTAAAAGTATTTTTGAGCGAAATAGATGGCCGAGATGAAGTAACCATTGAAGAGGGGGGCGAGTAATGCGTCATCTGCTTTCGATATCTGACCTGACAAAAGTAGAGGCAATATCGATTCTGGACACAGCAACTGAATTGTCGCGTGTTAGTGATGGTGCTGTGAAAAAGCTTCCAACGTTGCGAGGGCGCACGATAGTTAATCTTTTCGCGGAAGACTCCACGAGGACTCGTATCTCCTTCGAAGCTGCAGCAAAAAGACTATCTGCCGACGTGATTAATTTTTCCGCCAAGGGTTCAAGTCTAAGCAAGGGTGAATCACTCAAAGATACCGCCATGACTCTTCAAGCGATGGGGGCTGATGCGGTTGTTATTCGTCACTCGGCATCAGGGGCTGCGCAACGACTAGCTGATTCGCAATGGATGTCAGGAAGCGTTGTTAACGCTGGAGATGGTACGCATGAACATCCAAGTCAGGCGTTGCTTGATGCATTCACAATACGTAAGCATCTTGGCATGGGCCGTAGTGATTTATCTGGGATCAATGTTGCAATAGTTGGAGATATTTTGCACTCTCGCGTTGCGAGATCAAATGTGTTATTACTTTCCATGCTGGGTGCAAAGGTGACTTTAGTAGCACCCCCCACCTTGCTTCCCGTAGGTATCGGGAATTGGCCCGTAACTATTTCTTATGACCTTGATTCAGTTATTCCACACGTTGATGTAGTGATGATGCTTCGTGTCCAGCAAGAGCGGATGTCAGATCTGTTTTTCCCAAATGCTCGTGAGTACTCAAGGTATTTTGGCTTAAATGCTGATCGAATGGCGCGCATGAAATCAGGTGCAATCGTTATGCACCCAGGACCCATGAACCGTGGCTTAGAGATCTCGGCCGAAGTAGCCGATAGTGCCCGCTCTGTCATCACGGAACAGGTTGCTAATGGAGTCAGCGTTCGAATGGCAATTTTATATGTTCTGCTTGCTGGTGGAGCGCTAGAAGTTGGGGGAAATTAAATGAGTACTGTCGATTATTTGATCAAGAATGTTTCTCTGCCTGATGGAATAAAAACCGATCTAGCGATTTGCGATGGACTCATCACATCTATCTCCAAGAATTTTAAAGGTGAAGCCCAAACAATCATCGAAGCTCAAGATTGCGTAGTGTTGCCAGGTCTGGTCGATCTCCACACGCATTTGCGTGAGCCAGGCCGCGAGGATGCAGAAACTGTGCTCAGCGGAAGCAGGGCTGGTGCTAAAGGTGGATTCACCGCGGTGTCTGCAATGGCTAACACTTCTCCGGTTGCAGACACAGCAGGTGTTGTTGAACAGGTTTATCGCTTAGGTCAAGAAGCAGGATTGCTCGATGTTTTCCCTATTGGCGCTGTAACACAAGGTCTGAAAGGTGAATCTTTATCCGAGATGGGCGCTATGGCTGATTCAGTTGCTCGTGTCCGTATTTTCAGCGATGACGGTAATTGCGTTTCGGATCCTCTTGTCATGAGACGAGCTCTTGAATACATCAAAAAATTCGGGGGAGTGATCGCTCAACATGCACAAGACCCAAGAATGACTATGGGTTCGCAGATGAATGAAGGAGAAGTTTCAGCGCGGTTGGGCCTTAAAGGTTGGCCGGCAGTTGCTGAAGAGTCGATCATTGCACGCGATGTCTTGTTGGCTGATCATGTGAAATCAAGACTACATATTTGTCACTTAACAACTGCTGGTGGCGTTGAAATCATTCGCTGGGCAAAAGCACGTGGAATCGATGTTACTGCTGAGGTCACTCCGCATCACTTACTTCTAACTGATGATCTTGCAACATCCTATGATCCGGTATTCAAGGTGAATCCTCCGCTACGAACAGAAAGTGATGTTCACGCCCTTCGTGAAGCTTTAGCCGATGGAACCATCGATATTGTTGCAACAGATCATGCACCGCACCCAACTGAGGCTAAAGAGTGTGAGTGGCAAGAGGCCGCATTTGGAATGCTGGGATTAGAGACCGCACTTTCTATAGTTCAAAAGACGATGATTGATACGGGTTTAATGAATTGGAGCCAGGTTGCAGATCGCATGTCGATAGCACCAGCACGCATCGGAGGTTACTCAGAACATGGCCAACCTTTAGTTGTTGGTGGAATAGCCAATCTTGTTGTGGTCAATCCAAAGAAAACCTGGACAGTTGATCGTGATTTAGTTCTCTCAAGATCATCCAATACTCCATATCATGGGCATGAATTACCTGGGGTAATTACTCACACCTTCTTTAAAGGTCGTGCATCTGTCCTGAATGGAAGCATCATGCCGTTAGGGAGTTTGTAATGGCTTCGGCATATCTCGTGTTAGATGATGGCCGTATATTCGAGGGATCCTCATGGGCTGCAACTGGAAAAACTTTCGGGGAAGCGGTTTTTCAAACTGGCATGACCGGATATCAGGAAACTTTGACTGACCCTTCCTATCACAAGCAAGTAGTAATCATGACTGCTCCACATATTGGAAATACGGGAGTCAATGATGACGATAATGAATCTTCAAAAATTTGGGTAGCAGGTTTTGTTGTTCGCAATCCTTCTTCGCTGACTTCTAATTGGCGCGCACAAAATGATTTGGAAGCCGAATTGATAAATCAAGGAGTGATAGGAATTCAAGGAGTAGATACCCGCGCGATCACTCGACACTTGCGGGATAGAGGAGCGATGAGGGTCGGCATTTTCTCTGACCTAGAGCTTTCACGTGAAGAGATGGTGGTTGAGGTTCGCAAAGCTGAGGCTATGACAGGTGCCTATCTAGTTCGAGATGTTTCCACGCCAAAGACTTATGTTGTTCCTGCCATAGGTAAGAAGAAATTTACGATTGCAGCTCTTGATCTTGGTATTAAAGCTGCGACTCCTCGGGCATTAGCCGAACGTGGCATAGAAGTACATGTAATGCCCTTTGATTCATCTGTTCAGGACATTGTGGCTATAAATCCTGATGGCGTTTTCCTGTCTAATGGTCCTGGAGATCCAGCAACAATGACTGCGGTGATTGAGGTTGTTCGTGAATTATTACTGGCAGAGATT
>CANHFN010000013.1 GCA_947459935.1 Actinomycetota bacterium | reverse complement strand
AGCTGAATCGTTTGAACTACGTGTGGCTATCAGAATGATGTCAATTAGCCACCAAACTCCACATCCACCACCTGTGAGAAGCTTTCCAATACCCATTCCAACTTGTCCCATATAGAAACGGTCAATACCTAGATAGCCAAGGAAGATTGAGAACAAAAGCGCAATGATGTATTCCTTATCGGAAAACACACCAGGGATCTGTGAAGCGGCAAAGGTGCGATTAGTTTCCACATCAGTGACTTGTGTGTTTGGTTGAATCACCTTTGTTTTAGCCCAAGCTGACAAGGTAAAAGAATCTACGGGTGAATCAGGTTGACCAGGGATCTGGACTAACCATTGCTGCTTATTACTTCCAGTGGTCACGTGAACACCTCTCTCATTAGTTACTACAAGATACCAGAATTGAATCTAGCAATTGCTGCTATCCAGACAAAGGCATAGAGGAGAGCCATTGTTATTACTTGGATTGCAAACGATTGCGATCGAAACCTTATTGATGCTTGCTGAGCAAACTTAATCAATGGGGTGATTCGAAAAGCCCACACAAGAACCACAGTACAAACAAGAAAAGCTACGGGATTGAGTAACCAAGCTTGGTCAAATTGCCCGGTACTAATTGCACCCACGGCACGTATTCCTCCGCAGCCAGGACAGGGATAGCCCGTTAGCAATCGCCAAGGGCAAAGGACTAGACCAGCTTCGAAACCACTTGTGCGAAAAGAGGCCTCTCGAGTGAGTAGCAATGTAATAGCAACGAGACCTACTCGGCCTGCTCTTGTTGCTACAACTCTGCTCACAACTCTGCTGTTCATTGATTCCTATTCAAAGTTATTGGAAAGAGTATCTAAATATAAAGACTAGTCAAAAACAGGCCCACTCAAGGCAGTTGCCACCATTGACATACATCTTTAGGTGTTAGAAAATTGAAAGTAGGGACAATACTGATCGTCCAGGAATCACAATGAAAAAGGGGAGTAGCCAATTGGAGAGCCAATCAGACACAAAGAAATGTCCTTTTTGCGCTGAGGATATAAAGGCAGAGGCGATCGCGTGTAAACATTGTGGCCGTGACATTGTGAAAAAAATGCCACCTCCCGTACCAACCTATGCTCCAGTTTCTCAACCAGCGCCCGTGCAAAACACTTCTATGGGCCTCTCTCTTGCATCCCTCATACTTGGAATAATTGGATCGCTGATTGGATTATTCGACCTTGCTTTAGTCAGTGATGGCACCTATGACTACATCCTTGAATCTGAAATTGGCCTGCTAGCAATCCTGAGCTTTACAAGCCTGGGCTTTGGAATTGCAGCCAAGGCAAAGCAGCAACGCCTATCAGTCGGTGCTCTTACTGTCTCCATTATTGCCGTTGTGATCTTTATTGCGTGTACTACCTACTCAGTACCTACCTACTAAAGGCAAATAGCTATGGCTTTGCTTCGCAAGCAATTCCATCTTTATCACGATCAAACTTATGAACATCTGTTCCAATGATTCGAATTCTAGAAAGCCCTAAGTTATAGATGTCAGGGCAATTTAGATCAGAGACAGAAATTGGAATACAAGGATCGTAATTAGGGTCGCATTGACCTGAAGTCACTGGAGTGGGACTTGGACTAGGTGCAGCCTTTCCTGAAGTTCCAGTTGCCACACCTCGCGCGGTATCCAATCGCGTTTCCGGACATTTACCCCAAAGTCCAACTTTGTTCGCCTTAGCTTTTTCAGCAGCCTTTAGCAACTGAGCTGAGTATTTTCCTTTTTCTCCATTAAAAAAATATGGAGCGGCCGCTCCTAGTTCAACCATTCTTACATTCACATTTGTCTTACCAACAAAGACATAGCGCAAGAGTCTTTTGTACCGATCCACGTTTCCAGAGACTGGATCAGATTCCAGGCGGATCTCTTTTCCAGAGATCAGTTTGGTAAGGATCGCGGTAGCCTCACTGGCAAAACACTCCGATGACATTAACTCTGGGGTGTCGATCTGTAACAGCCTCACATCTTGACCGGTGCTTATTCGAATCGTGTCACCATCACTAATCTTTAAAACACTTTCGGCATGAGCAGATGACAGCAAAAGGTTTGTCCCAAGAACACAAGCAATCAGAAATCCAATGCGTTTCATGTCAAAGATTTACAAGCCACTTTCACTTAGGGTGAGTTTGGGCGAGGCTATTGCATCGACTTCACATAAGTGAATGACCCGCCCTGTTTAGGTGCCCATGAGTGACTGGTCAATCCACGCACATCAGGTGGCAAGAGCTTGATAAGGATAAAAGGGGTGGTTAACACTGATTTCTCAGTGTTTTTAATGGTTTAAAGCCTTTGTCCCAACTGTCTCAATTGCCTTTTATGACCATCAAACATCTTGTTCGATTGAGCCTGGGCTGCTAATTTTCCCAGGTAATTCTTAGAGGATGATGCGGGGGTAGTGAGCTTGAGCGCAAGCACTTTTTCCTCTGATGACGGCTTCTATGGAAGCGACACCCCACTTAAGCATCCACCAAAAATTCTTTTTGTTATTGGTTTGCTTTCAGTCCTACTCGGAACTCTTGTCGGCGCATACGGAATCTTTTCTTCTGAAACCGCCTCTAACTCGCAGCAGTTTTTAACTGGATCTGCTGGATATTTATTCACGGCACTTTTCCCTATCATTATTTTGCAGATTATTTTGACTAGGCATACAAACGCTCTGGCCCTTAATCAAGAAGAACCATACGACAGCTATGCAGGCGAGCAGATGCAAAGCAAGTTCCGAAAAGTTGTATTCGCTGGTTTGATTTCTGCAGGCCTATCTATTTGGGTCTTTTTCCTTCCAATAGCTGAACGGTTTGCGGCATGAAAAAGGCGAAGAGATTTTTCTCCACAGTTACCGCAGGCTCACTAGTTGCCTTGACAACTATTTTTGGTATAGCACCGGCACAAGCAGCGATTGATGTGAGTTACTTGCAAACATGCTTGAAGGAAGAAGGCTCTTCCTTAGATGTGCTGGTGCTTATGGACTCGTCAAGGTCATTGAGAGATGCAAAGCCAGATGAGGCTGCAGCTCGTCAATTTGATAAGGGTTCCGACCCAGAACGAAAGCGTGGCAAGATTTTGAAGAGTTCGCTAAAGATTTTGCGTTCTTTAGCTGAAGAATCAGGTAGATCTTTCAATATCAGTCTTCGTAATTTTGGTGATAACTCTGACCCAGTTGAGCTCGGAAAATTAAAGGATCGTTGGGTTGATTGGACTGATGACACTTCTGATGGTGATTTAACAAAGTTTGTGGAAAGAGCCGTCTATGACGATAGCCCAGGAACACAGTGGACTAATGGCTTAATTTCTGCGCAAGATCAATTCAAAAAGAGAATTGGTCAAGCAAAACTAGCCGGCACAAGCAGTTGCTCCATAATGTTTTGGATTACAGATGGAGCCCCAACAGATCCAACCGCACCAATATGTGCGGCCAGCGGCAACGCATCAATTAATTGGTTCAGAGAGAACAACATTCTTATTCTGGGAGGGTTGCTTAAGCCACAAGAGCCAACCGAAGCTGCCAAGGCTGCTCAATTTGGTCCACTTGTGCGTGGTGAAAATTGTGGTGAAAATAGAGATGGCTGGACACGGGGCGAAGTAATAGAGGCCAATGAAATTGGTGACTTGGCCTGGGGATTTGTTGGCTTAATAGCGAGCATTAAGAATCTGATTAATCTGAATGGTAATGGCTCGACTTTCAATGTTGATCCCAGCACATCACACATTGAGATTTATACTCGAAAATCTTCGAGTAATTGGGAAATAAAGAAACCAGACGGAACTGTTTTTTGTTCTGATTCAAACCGTGGCTCTCAATGCAAAGTTCAGGATGATCCCGATGTTGGAATCATCACGATAACCATTTTCCCTGACAAGCCAATAGATGCGGCTGGTGTATGGAGTATTTCTCCGGCTGTTAACTCAGATGACTTTCTTGTTTATGGAGGTTTGAATACCAATAGTGGTGGTGCTTTAAAGACAAAACCTAATCTTGTGATTTCTCAATTTTCACCTGAGGCCGAAGAAGGAAAAGAGGCAAGTTTCCTAGCAAGCTTAGTGAACCCTGATGGCTCTCCATTTTCCTTGAATGGATATAAGTCAGTTTCGATATGTGCGAAAGTTGCTAGCTCACCAAAAGAATCTTGCGTGAGCGGCCAGAGCTCAGCAAACCTCACCGTCATACCAAGCACAACGGATAAGAGTGTTTCTTTCGAAGCCGTTTTAGTCTCTGAAAAAGATCCTTCACGCAAATACCGCATCCCTGCTACTGCAAAGATTAATGTAATTCCAAGTGGATTTTTCCCCAGTTTGGCGTGCGAAAAAGATCCTTGCGTTCTTGAAAATTTACCAAACAAGAATTCAAAGTCAGTAACCAATTTGATTGTTAAGGCGCCAACCTCCGGGGGGCAAGGCGGAACAGTTACGCTTTTGGGATACACCATTCTTGCCGACGACATAGATGAACGTGGAGATGGGCACTTCGAATTTGTTGTACAAAAAGAAAATGGTGTAACAGTCCCATGGAATGATGAAAGCCAAACTCTGAGTCCTGGTGACAAACTTGTTTTGACCGTCACGACTGACCTTGGTGGCAGAAGTGAGATTCAAGGCGTGATGAAGTACAAAGTCTCTGCAAACGGGCAAGAAATCGTTCGACAGTTAGATTTCAAGTTTAATGTGGGTAATGCCAAGAATTGGCCAGTCCTTATAGGACTAATGTTTCTGGCTTACTTGATTACTGTTGGTTTGCCATATCTATATCTACTGTGGTCAGCTC
Organism: Actinomycetota bacterium; assembly: GCA_947459935.1. Taxonomy (GTDB): domain Bacteria; phylum Actinomycetota; class Actinomycetes; order Nanopelagicales; family Nanopelagicaceae; genus Planktophila. The sequence continues at coordinate 9,028 of CANHFN010000013.1, read as the reverse complement.
GTAGACGTGCTGTCCTTCAGGTTGCAGACAATGAATTTGCATATCTGGCAGAGCCTGTAACTATTTCGCAAAATGGAAAAGTTGCATCAAGAGCAAGTAAAGTTGAGAACACGCTTGCTACTTCTTTAGAACCCTCACATGAGGGCCTAAAGTTTGAAGTCATTGAGAATGGCGCACGTGAAATTTCGATTGGGAATGTTCACATTGAAGTGATTCCTCCGAAGTGGAATCCGTTTGTTGAGCCTGTAACTCATGTATATGTTAAAGACAATCACGTCATGACCACATTCGGTGGGTCAGAATTTCTCCAGGAGCGTGCTTTCTTTAGTAGATCACTTACCGGGGAAGCCATGCTCTTCTTCCCGTCCGAAGAAAACATTGCTCCCCGCTTGGCTCAAGAAGTTGAATCCTTTGAACCAGCTTCAAAATCTGAACTCTTTTCTTCATCAGCAACAAAAGCTCAAGGTGAAGAGCTTGTGATTTCTAGCGGGGAGATATTCGCGACGGCTCTATATCTAGTGCCTCGTTATGAAAATCGAAGAAAGTCTTTGAGTGATGTTAACTCGAAACTCAAGAACACTGTGGAAGGCGCAAATTTAGGTGTTCACATTTCTGAGCTACGTCAAGCGGCGCTGGACACAGAACAGTTAAGACTTGAAGAACTGAAGAAAGCCGCACTTGCGCAATCCGCCAAGAAGAATGACAAAAAAGAGCCAAAGGTCAAGCAGGACGATGTAAAGACAAAGGATCTGACAGAACAAACAGATAAACCACGCAGCCTTTTTGAAGAAGAGATCAAAAGTAGCGAGAAGAGTTTGTTTTCAGATGACACCGACTCACCAGATTCAGATTCCGGAAAAAAACTATGGTAACAACGACTAAGAAAGAGGAAATGCCATGCTAACACCACTACTCATAATCGGCTTAGGTGGATCGGGCGGAAAAACTATTCGATCAATGAAGCAGGCACTCAATCGCAAGCTTGAGTCTGTTCGTTATGAAGGCGGCCTTCCAGCTGCATGGCAATTTTTGCAGATTGATACAACCGTCGATGGAGTTAGCTTTCCGGCACCGATGTTGCCCGCAGACGAAGTTCATGTTGTAGTACCAAGTGGTGAAGGATTTGCAAGAGTACTTGCAAGCATCACTAGTAAAGGTACCAATTCTGATCAACACGAAATGCTCACGGGATGGGGAATTGCAACATCTTCTGTGACAATCAGTGCTGGTGCCGGACAGACGCGCGCGATTGGTCGTCAAGTTGCTGTTGCCAATTCAGCAAAAACTCTCCAAGCGATTCAAGGGGCAATCGCGAAGATGAAATCACCAACAGCTCTTGCTGAATTGGCAAGTGTTGCTAAAGCTTTGGGTGCTAATACCCCTGACACTAAGCCGCAAGCTTTCATTATTTCGTCAATTGCCGGCGGTTCAGGTGCAGGTATGTTCATGGATGTGGCAGAGCTGCTTAAGCGGGCTACACCAGATGATTGGGCACAGGAAGCTATTTCTTTCCTCTACACAGCTGAAGTGTTTAATAGCTTGGGCGCACTTGGCGCCAACGTTTCAAAGAACTCACTTGGCGCAATGAATGAACTCATTGGAAGCAAGTGGATTGCACTTTCTGAGCGAAGCGAACTCCTGTACTCAAAACTTGGGCTAGTTGGTGGTAACAATTCAGGTAAAAGTGAGTATGGCTGTAAAGGAAATATTCTTATTGGCGCACGCAATAGCGCTGGTACCGACATTCGTAACGGTGTTGACGGTGCTGGAATGGACGAAGTATTTCTCACAATTGGAGAAATGCTTGCTGGCGCATTTTCCAATGACGAGATCTCAGAGTGGTTAGTAAAAGTAGCTTTTGTAAACATTATTCAAAATGAGTCAGCCCTTGATATTTCTGGGCTCTCTCCGGAGGATGCGGAGAATCCAACTCTAGCGGCAGCCGGAATTGGATTTGGCAGGATGACATTGGGAGCAGATCGAATTGTTGATTATGTTGCCGACGCACTTACTAAACGCCAAGTTGAAAAATTACTTTGGCCTGAACTAACTCCTGCACTCCTAAAGGGTGGAATATCGGTTAGAGAATTAATCCAGGAGAAGGCTGATGAGATTTGGCCAAACTTCCTTTTAGACTCAGGTTTAGATGAACGAGGATCTCAGAATCAGATTGTTGATGCATTACTGCCTGAGCAAGCGCAAGAGCGGGTAAAGCAGTATGTAAATGGCATCATCAAAAAGAATGTGTCTGCAACCGCAAAGCCACTTGCTACATTTTCACGAGCAATTTGGTCTGAGTGGGAGACCGAATCAAGTGAATTCCTGACTAGTGTCAAAAATGAAATGAGCGGTAAGGCTCAAAAGTGGGTACCAGGCATTCAAGACAAATTGAAAGATCTCTTTGCAAATGAGTTAATGTTGAATGGTTACGCAGTTCTAACCAATCTAACAGAGCGTTTAGAAGTAGAACTTCGTGATCATGCGATGCCGGAACTGCTTCGGGATCACAATGAATTTTCAAATGCCATTAGCGGGTTTGATCAGCAGGCTTTCAATAAGCGAGTGAACGAAATCGCAGATGGTCTAACTGGTGTGAGTACTCAAAATGGGCCATTCTTTGAAAAATTAAGTCAGTCATTAACTCGCGTACTTGAATTCCAAATTAATTCACATGTAAATGCGCTTGCCGCATCACTTGTTCAGGATATGTTGAGTTTCTTCATCACTCCGCTAAAGGAGCAACTGGCGGATTCGCGATTTACGCTTCACAAAGCTCAAAAAGCAGACTTACTGCCGAATGGTTCCAAAAATCCATATATGAATTATCCAGATTGGTCATCAGGAGTAGTCCCCAATCGATACAAAGCTAGAACTATCGAGAGAATTCTCATTGATTCAGCGGAGTATGAATCGACATATGATTTTTATGCAAGCAAGGATTCTCAAGGCGCACCTGCATTTCAACAGTCTGTGAGTTCTGCGCTTCTGGGCAAGAAGATGAATCCAATGCCCGGTGACCTTAACCCGCAAACATTGATCACAGTGAGTAGTCCATGGATCACTAGCGTTAGGGATGCACAAGGGACTATGGGGGCAGCGGTTAGCAAGTCTGAATGGGATTTACATACAGATATTGCCGAATTATCCGAACGAAACCGTCGTTGGTTGAAGCATGAAGACAGTACTTTCGGAAAGTTTACAAACATGTCGATTCGTACCTTTGTTGGGGCAGCTGGAGAAGGTCCCCAAATCAGAGACCAACGTGAGAGTAAATTTGTAAAGGAGTATCAAGCTATGTTGGCACTTGCCCAACCATTAGTGCTCCTTAATCCAAATGCCATGTCGCACATTCTCGCGGCTGCTGATGGGGAAAAAGTAGATGGCAATATGATCAGAACAAATAAAATTCCATTTGCCCCTAGCTCAAATGTTGGACAAGCATGCACGGGTGTTTTACAGCAGAGTGGCTTTAATCCTGCTAATCCAAGTTTTGAGCAGGACTGGTTTGACGCCGGAAGCAATGACTCAAGTATGTTTGCAGCATCGACGACGCAGGCCTCACTTCCTGCTTGGGCATTCGCTTCCTTAACAGAACCAATTCTGCAACAAGTTGCTCAATCAAAGAATGATCCGAAGACATGGATTCAATTCTGGAAAGGCCGACGCACTCGTCCATTAGTTGAATCAATTCCTTTTGAGACCGAAATGCGCAGGTCGATGATTACAGGTTGGTTTGTTGCGACACTCTTTGGAATGCGTAAAGTGGAGATAGTTCCTGCAGGCCGTACTGTGCAGATTTGGAATCCAACCTTACAAAATCCGGGGTGGAGTACCTTCCCTAGTCCTTTGTTGAACACCCACCTTGAAGATAACAAGCGTTCGTCATGGGTACTTCCTCAACTACTGGTCTCTGCCGGAATAGCTCTTGCAGATTTTGGAAAGTCGGGAAATCCTGAGTTCATCAACGGTTACAAATTGTTGAAATATCTTGGACGTGAAGTAACAACTTCCATGAAGAATCGCGATAAGTGGGATGGAAATGGAAAAGGCGACATGCTCCCAACGGGTATGCCTGGCCAATCTACTTTCCTGAAAGATTGGGTTGCAGATGGCTCTCTACCAGGCGCTAATCTCAATCTTTTGAAGTTACTTCAAGCCAACATTTCTTCACACCCTGATAGAGGTTCTGCCTTGATTCAAACGATTGAGCAACTGAGGTCTGAGTACAACGGAATTTGGCAAGAGTACTCAACAGCTGCATGGCACAAGTTGCCGGAGACGTGGGAGCTCAAAGAGGATATCGATCAAGCACTTGATGATCTGTTGAACTACGTTCAAGATCTCCACATTACTTCTTCGGTCACGAGTGATGAATAATCTCTATGGCTAAAAAGATATGGGAAAGCGAAGCAGTATCGATCATTGTGCTGCCGAGTGGTGATCAGGGACGTGAGATTCTTGACTTAGCTCAAGATTGGTCGCGTTCTTGGTTGCTTACTCCAGCACTTTGGATGCTTGCAGAAGAGATACCAGAGTTTGATCCACAGAGGGAGATCGACCTTCAGGTCCCACCAAAGCTGACTGCATATTTGCTGGGGCGGGATTCTGAGCAAAACTCTGTCAAAGAAGAAGTAGATGTGTTCTGGACTCTTGGTTCCCAACCCTTTAAAACCATTCGCTTTATTGCAGTAAGAACTGAGCAGGACCCTGCACTAATGCAAAAAACTTCTATTGGTGCTGAGACTGCTGCCCAATTTATCCAAAGAGCTGTACCGGAACCGCGTGATAAATCTAGAACTGAGCTCACCGGGGCTTTGTTCAGCAAATTCAATTTAGTGATTGCACCGACAAACGAGCGTGGCTTACTCGAAGGTGTGTTGAGCGATTTTTGGGATGCGAATCTAATTGCAGCAGCAGAAGATAGATCCACTCCACTTTCGACCGATTCATTTGTGAAAGTGGGGGAGAGATTTACTGGCTTCGCATTGGCTCACATTGCTACGACTGCTGGATTATGGGCCGGGTTGCCAATTAGTTCTGCTGAGATTAATAGCGAAAAAGCACAAATGAATTTAGCGCGCTTGCAACGCGTTTTTGTTCGCGGGGTTACAAGCGATGCTTTGTCAGCGGATGTGGCTCACTGGGCACTACAGAAGTTGAATTATTCGGATACAAATTTTGAAATTAGTGCTGTTGAGGGTCAAAACGTGGCCACTATCGCAGCTGAACGCCAAGAACGTTTCATGAATGAACTAGTCGAATACATCATGAGTGGACCTACTCCTGAAGGAGATAATTTCCTATATCAACCGTTTCAAGAATCCCCGTTCACAACTGCAAAGGCACGTTGGTATGTTCGATTCTTAGAACGAATTGGTGATATGGGGTCAGGTCTTGCTGGATTACCACGATGGATTGGCGCATCGGCTGAGTATCGAATAGATATTGCTATGGATGATGAAGCAGATGAGCAAATTTTGTATAAGGGCGTTCCTGAGCGTTTGGCACCTAAAGTAAAGCTTCCTCCAATTGATGTGCTGATTGCCTCTTTAAAGCCTCGACTTCCGATGCCAACTCCAGATTTGTGGAAGCACATGCGTGAATCCATTTCTTCTGCGATTGATGCACCGACCAGTAACCATCCGGCAGTGTTGACTGATATGAAAGATGGGAAGAGATTAGTTTTTGCAACCGTTGATCAAGTGCTTCCAGATCCTGATGCCATGTGGAGCGGTGAAAAATTTAAGTCGGGTACTGAGGTTGAACTAAAAACTGTTGGTTGGCTGGATGCTGAAGCTGCCTATCAGACCAGTACCAATATCTATAAGAGAATCGATGAGCTAGCACCAGGAATAGTTGATGCCCGCAGTCAATTATCCGAAACACAAAAACTTGTTAATGAAGCAAGAATTGAACTTGGCGTTGTGAATGAAGATCTTGACCTAATTCAAAAGGAGTTAACTTCTGATGAACAGGATGCGAAGAAGATCAAAAACAACCACACTCATAAACTTCCGCGTGCTGTAACAGATACCGCAAAGCGCAAGTCTGAAGGCGGAGTTTCCGGCAAGAAATCAAAACCAACGCATGGTTCTGAACTCACAGAATTTCTAAATGATGATGGATCGGTGAAAAAAGTTGGTTTTTGGAAGCGCATTTTCCGTCGCAAAGGCGGGTCTAAAAAATGAGTTTCTGGAAGAAATTATTTGGAAAGAGTGAAGAACCGGTCGCTCAAGAAAACACATTTGTAGACAATGAGTTAGTAGAGTCTGAAATCGATGTTGACTCAACAAGTGAATCAGGCAATGAATCAGCAGAAGTGGCCGAAGAAGCGGAAATCGAATCCTCGACAACCGATGATGTAGTGACAGATGAATCAGTTGGTGAAAGCCAGACGGAATCTGAGTTAGAAACTGAAAGTGCCCTCCAAAACCCTCAGGTTGCAGAGGAATCTGAGGTAGATACAGATGTGCCTGCCGAGGTTCAAGATGTACCTGATTCTGAGGATCAAGAAGCTAAGGCCAAAAGTGAGGCAGAAGCGGCTGAAGAGCAACTTCGTCAAGAACTAGAGGCTGCAGAAACTGCTGCTTTGAATGCTCAGCTAGAAATAGAAAAAGAAGAGTTTCTAGAAGATCTATCAGTTCTAGATGGAAGAATCCTTCCTCAGCTTAAAGTCCCAGACTGGCGTGAGGAACTTGAATTTGTAAAGGAAAGATATGAGCCTTGTGATTTGTCGGATCATATTGTGAAGGTTTCTAAGCGCAGATTAACTGCGCGACAAATAGATCACGAATTGGCACAGAGCCGATTGAGTGCATATGAGCGATATCTTGAGAGAGCATCACGCAGATTCAAAGACAAAATCGATGAAGATGCTTTACTCAATGAAGCACTTGCTGATTTAACTATGTGGAAAAACGAACAAGGAAAATCTGTAGCTTGGAAACTTGTCGATCGCGTAAACGAAGAGGTAGTCAAGGCCAAGAAGGCTGAGCAGGAGGCAACTTCATTCGTTGAAAACAACATTGAGTTCGTCAACCCTGGAGCCGTTAAGGTTTATCGCGAATTCGCAAGACGTGCATGGCTAATTCCACTTGTTACTTTGTATATCACTTCGGTTGTAGGGCTAACCTATAACCGTTTTGATTGGATCCTAAAGTTCCTTCCATTCTTTAACTTGGGGTTATCAAAGACACTGATAATGATTTCTGGTGTAGCCGCAGGTTTCTGGATCTCAAATCTTTGGAAATATTCCAAGAATGTGGCGAAAATTCAAAAGAAGCTGATCCTTTTTAAAGCCAAGCATTCAGAGCAACACGATAAAATCAAGCATTCAGTTAAGCAGCACACTCGTTTGGCACAGCAGCAACCACTTGTAGAGCCAATTCTCGGCGTTCTGGCAAAGGCATATCGCGTACAGTTGCAGTCAGATGTAAGTGCAAGAGCGCAAGTTACGACTAATTTTGACCCAAAGGTGTTACCTGCTTGTGTAACTTTAGCTCGAGCAGTTGATACAGATGAAGTTAAAATGAATCGATTGAGGCGTCGTGCTTTGAACGTTCTGATGTCTCCAGGTTGGAGAACAAATGGACTTAACGAAATTGCACGTATTCATGCTGACAGCAGAATGCTGGACTCAAATTCTCTCTCTTTGAAGAGTTTAGATACGGATTCTGTGGTTAGCGCATCGAATGCACAACGCTTACTTACGGAAGCATTTAGTAACTCAAGCATCCATCATCGAGTAAGCAAGGCTCGATTAGTCAGAGCTATTAAAGACTTACATAAGGAAGTTCTTGCTAATTGGGATTCAGATGAACGCCCTCAAGTACTTTCAATGCGAGATGATGGTTTCGATAAAATCGCCTTTCAATCAAGTTGGTTACTGGACGAAGATGCCAGTGAGGACTGGATTAGATTCCTCACTGAAATCTTGGGTGATGAAACCGCACCATTCGGTGATTTCAATATCTTAGATAAGAGATCAGAACTCAACAACGCTAACTTAATCAGCTCCGTTGCGGTTGTGCCTCACTACTTTGCAGAGCGTGAGTCCAAAGTAAGAATCGAGAAATCGAAATCACAAGATGTGATGCCGATGGATGTAGTAGTAAGAGTAGATGTGAGTCCTTGGTCTGATCCTTCTGCGTTTGCAATTTTTGCCGACGGAGCGCCAACCCCAACATTTGGTGATGAACAGGCTGAAACCGTAGAGAGGAGGATGACTAGTGACTAAGAACAAGAAACCAAAAGCTCCAAAAGCGCCAAAGGCTCCTAAGCCATCCAAGCCACAAAAGCGTGGCAAGAGCTCTAATGCCATTGAAGTGAAGGTTCGCCTACCAATCACAAAGGTTTCAATCATGTCCTTGGTTTTAGCGGGACTACTGACTCTCATGGGATATGCGGGATATCTTGGGGTAAATTCGATTTGGAAATTTACACATCCACAGTTCAATGTCTCATTTGATTCTTTAAAGTCACTTGATTACATCGCTCGAGGAATCTCAATTCCAGCAATTCCAGGCCCGTACATCAATAATCCAGATGCGCCAAGTGATACCGCGAAGGCAAATTATCTGAAAGCGATCACTGAGTACGAAGTGGAATTCCGTGCCGAATATCCAAAGTCCAGGCTCCTGAACATTTCAGATAACGAACTATTTAATATTGGTAATGCCTTCTGTACTGCAAAGAAAGAGGCGATTGCAAAATCCGGAGACTATTCTCGTGAAGAGATTGTGAAAGCATTTCAGGCTAAGTATGTCCTTCGATATCCAGGAATTGAAGGTCTCGGCATCTATCTAGAGGCTGTTGGACAAAGAGCTTTTGATCAACTGTGTGGAGGTATCTAAAGTGACTTTCTTTGAAGCAGTAGGAAAGTGTTATAGAAAGTACTTTGTATTTAAGGGTCGTGCCTCACGCTCTGAGTACTGGTGGTGTTTTCTAGCGGCATTCTTGTTTGCATGGCCTTTGCTGCTATCAGAAACTTCCGAGGGGTCTTGGTATGCGATACTAAGTTTTATTTATT
>CANHFN010000012.1 GCA_947459935.1 Actinomycetota bacterium | reverse complement strand
TCAATGACGCAAGATATGCAAGTTCGGCAACAAAAGCTGTGCAGGACTCATCTACGCCTAAATGTGTTGAAACTATTTTTAAATCACGGACACCTAGGCCACCAGCACGTAATGCATCTGCTGGCTCATCAGCCCAAAAATTTAGTAACTCTTCAACCCATCGCAGAACAGTTGAAACGTTGGCAATCGCTGCAAGATTTACTTGGCGATCGTCACGTCTTGCACCTTTTAGTTCTGGTTGCTTGATGAATCGTTCTTTGTGGATCTTGCCACCACGTAATGCGATTGCTACTTCTCTAGGCAGAACTACTGTTCGCTGATCTAGTGGTACTAAAAACTTCTTATCAAGTAGCCAATTAACCCCAGGCCCAGGATTCTTTATATCTCCAACACTTCCTCGCGGAGGCCCCCACACCAAACGTTCTAAAACCTTTTTTGCATCTATTGGTGCATCATCTAATTCACTAAGTTTTAACTTTGCAAGTGATGCCGGCCCTAAACCTGCTGGCTCTGTACCAATAACATCGCGCAATTGTGTTGGTAATCGCAACCCATCATCTGATGGGTAGATAAGACCTATCGTTACGAGATGCTCCAAAGCACTTTTCGCTTCTTTTTCTGTCAGGGATATGACGTTTTTTTCAGAGAATGGTTCGTTTAATGAGGCGGCAGCTTCTAAAACTTGGAACTGCCAATAGTTCAGAGAATCAATTGCTCTTGCCAAACTAGGCGCAGAACAGGCGCGCACAGCTAGGGAAGCGATATCGGGTGGCACGGGAGTTACTAAATCTGGCCGAGCTGTAAATAGATTTAAAAGGGCAGCATCATCAACGCTACGTAAGTAGTCGGAGAAGGATCGCATTTCCATAACTTGCCTACATTACTGGCATATCTCTGGTTCTTGTTAATTACCTTCGACGTTTACGCGGGGTCAACCAAGTGCCAAGCGCGGCAAGACGAACCACGATTGGGGAAATTGCCCGACCAATAAAGCGAGCACGTCGGAAATCATGTATTGGCCAACCTTCAGCCATGGCTCTCAATCCCAATAGTGCATCTGGATTAATTGCTGATGGATGACCGACGCATTGCAAAAGTGGCAAATCATTATTGCTATCGGAAAAAGCTAAACAATCTTCTAGATTAAATCCTCTTTGCGCAGCTAGCTCTCGTACAGCGACTGCTTTTTCTTTACCGTGCAACAGGGGTCCATTCATCTGACCCGTGTAATGACCATCTTTGATCTCTGCTCGGCTTCCAAGAGCGCCAGTTAAACCCAATCTCTTGGCAATCACAGTGGCCATGTCTTCTGGTGCGGCCGTTACTAGGTAGACCTCAACACCTTCTTGGTAAAGTTTTTGTGCGATATCAATTGTTCCTTGCCACATCGCAGGTGATACATATTCATCATAAATTTCCTGAGCAATTGTTTCTATATCTTTGACGTTATGTCCGCCGATGAATTCGGTGGCGGAATCCTGAAAACGTTGGATCTCTTCTTTATTTTCTTTTCCCGTTAAGCGAAATCTCAGGTTGGCCAAAACGAAACGCGAAATATCCTTCTTAGTGAAGTAACCACGTTGATACATCCCTCGCCCCAAGAAATAAATGGTTGAGCCTCGTATAAGCGTGTTATCGACATCAAAGAAGGCAGCTCGTTTGCCTGTGAGTGCCATGTCACTACCTTAGCGATAGACGGGGTTTCGGGACGCTTTATGCTTTCCCAATGAGTTCAACAGTGCATGTGGTCCGCCACGGGGAAGTCCATAATCCTGACAAGATTTTGTACGGTCGCCAACCAGGTTGGCGGTTATCTGATCGTGGACAAGAGATGGCTCGCACAATTGGCGAATGGTCGAAGGCTCTTGATTTAGGAGCACTCTATGTTTCACCCTTGCAACGTGCACAGGAGACAGCCGCACCTATAGCTGCAGCTCACAATATTGCAATTACTACCGATGAGCGTTTAATCGAGGCAGCAAATATTTTTGAAGGAAAACCTTTTGGTGTGGGGGATGGGGTTTTGCGACATCCGGCGGCATGGAAGCACCTTTGGAATCCATGGAAACCATCATGGGGCGAACCATACGATCAACAAATCAATCGCATGCTTGCTGCGGTATTTGCAGCTCACAAGGCAGCAAACGGTAAAGATGCAATCTGTGTATCTCATCAGCTACCAATTTGGATTTTGCGAAGTGCTATTGAAAATCGACGTCTTTTGCATGATCCCCGTAAACGTGAATGCACACTTGCTTCAGTCACAAGTATTCACTTTGATGAAGAGGGTGTTATTTCTGGATTGTCTTACTCTGAACCAGCTCGTCATCTATTGCCCGAAAAAAATTAATGAAAAAAGTAGCACTCTTGATTGCTCTCGCAATTGCACTCACCGGATGTAGCGGAGGCGGGGAATCATCATCAGAGGAGAGCTTTGTCTCTGGTGATGGATCTACAACTTTCATAAAAATTGCAGATAGGAAAATTGCTCCAACAATTACTGGATTGACCTTATCTGGGACTAACTACACCTACACAAAAGACAAAGTTGCGGTTGTAAACGTTTGGGCATCGTGGTGCGCCCCATGTAGAGCAGAAGCACCAGCCCTTGCATCTTTGGCAATTAAGTATCCTAATGTTGCTTTTATTGGGATTTTAACTCGTGACAATCCCGCAAATGCCGAAGCTTTTGCTCGACGATTCAAACTGCCCTATCCAACGATTATTGATGATTCAATATTGATTGGTTTCAAGGGCTCCTTGCCTGCAAATGCCATTCCCACAACAGTAATTCTGGATAAGAATGGTTTAGTAGCAGCGCGCATTTCAGGAGTAATCACGGTGGCCTCTCTTACGCAGTTGATAGAAAGAGTGAGTACGGAATGAAAGATTTCTTTGTTGAGCAAATCTTTTCAGGGTTTCTTTTAACGGCATTCCCCTTTGCATTTATAGCTGGCGTGATTTCCTTTCTATCACCGTGTGTTTTGCCGTTGGTGCCTGGTTATCTTTCGTTTGCAGCAGGATTTTCAGTAAGCCGTGGAAAGGTCTTACTGGGATCTTTTCTCTTTGTATTGGGATTTAGCGCAGTTTTTGTCTCGTTCGGTGCAATTTTTGGCGGACTTGGGAACACCTTGTCTGCTAACGAGGAAATTATTTCTCGGATACTGGGTATCGTAACAATTTTCCTGGGCTTTATTTTCTACGGCCGCTTTCCATTTTCTCCAACCATTAGACCAAAAATGCGAACTACTGGAGGATTACTTGGCGCGCCACTTCTTGGTGTCCTGTTTGGGATTGGGTGGACGCCTTGTATTGGTCCGGCACTGGCAGCAGTGCAAACATTGGCCTTCCAAGAATCTAGTGCTATTCGTGGAGCTGTTCTCTCATTCGGGTACTGCCTAGGCTTAGGTCTTCCATTTATTCTCTCTGGACTTTCAATAGATAAGTCAGCAAAGTTAAGGTCAATCATTTATCGACGCGGCGACATTATTTCTAAAGTTGGTGGAATCTTCTTGATAACGATCGGGGTTTTACAGGTCCTAGGGTTGTGGAGTCAGATAATGAATTCCATGCGCTCCCTAATTTCAGATTTCATTCCGGTGATTTGATGAGTCAACAAACAGAGTTACCTGAGCTAGATAGCGTTGGCCTTTTGCGTTACTCATGGCGCCAACTAACCAGCATGCGTACTGCACTTGTTTTGTTATTGATGCTTGGAGTGGCTGCAATTCCAGGGTCTTTGATTCCCCAACGCACCCAAAACCCTATTCAAGTGACCCAATACTTCAAAGATTCACCTGAAGCGGCACGATGGATGGATCGCTTTTCACTTTTTGACGTATACGGATCACCTTGGTTTAGTGCTATTTATATCCTCTTGTTCATATCACTCATTGGATGTGTACTACCGAGGACATTTGAGCACTTTCGAGCAGCCCGTGCATTGCCGCCTGCCACACCAAAGAATCTGTCAAGAATGGAACATCATTCATCATGGGTAGCCAATGGAAATGAATTAGACATCGCACGTGTTTGGTTTAAATCAAACCGCTTCAGGATCCTAGAAAAAGATGGATCAATCTCGGCAGAAAAGGGTTTTACTCGCGAAACCGGAAATCTGTTATTTCACCTAGCTCTTATTCTGGTATTGCTGGGAATTAGTTTTAGTTCATTGTTTGGAATGCGCGGTGAAGCAATTGTTAATGTTGGTGAAAGATTCGTAAATACACCAACAAGCTATGACACCTTAAGGTATGGAAAGCTTTACCAGGACGGCAATCTCCCAACCTTCATGCTCACAGCAGATAAGTTCGTAGCCGAGTACAACGTGGAAACAAACGCACCAGAAGATTACACTTTAAATATTTCCCTGCTACGAGATGGATCTTCAGTAATAGAAAAGAAAGTTATTAAAGTGAACAGTCCTCTCACTATTGGGAGTACCCGTATTTACTTGCAAGCAAATGGTTATTCACCTGTAGTCACAGTGAGAGATTCAAAGGGTGATGTTGCATTTCAAGGACCTGTGCCCTTTTTGCCACAAGATTCAAATTTACGGTCTATCGGTGCGATTAAAGTTCCAGATGCCAATCCGCAAGTTGGATTTGTCGGGTCCTTTGTTCCAACCTATACAAGAGCACCAGATGGAGGCGGTGCCCTTAGTGCATTTCCAAAAGCTCTAGATCCGCGATTACTTTTAGCTGCTTGGGTTGGCGATTTGGGACTGGACTCGGGTATTCCACAATCGGTGTACAGAATCGATACTTCTTCGATGCAACAAATCGGGCTCAAGACTCTGAAACCAGGAGAAACCTTTGTTTATGCACAAGGATCAATAACTTTTGAAGGTTACATTCAATGGGTAAACCTCAATTTTGTTGCAGATCCTGGAAAGAATCTTGCGTTATTGGGCGGTATTGTTGCCATCCTTGGATTACTCGCATCGCTGTTTACGCGCAGACGACGTATTTGGATTCGAGTTGGATCAGAAGTTGAAGTTGCTGGATTGGCAAAGAATGCCGCTCCGGGATTAGATCTTGAATTAGAACAGTTTGTTCAGATGCTAAAGGGGGAGAAGTAGATGTCACGCACGTGGGCTTTCCTCTCAAACTATCTTGTTTACTCAGCAATGGCTGTCTATACATTGTCATTTATTGCGCATGCAATTGAAACCGCATGGGCGGTGAAGGTTCCAAACAGCACAACAAAAACTATGGATTACTCGCGAACTGAAAAAGTTGCACGTATTGCAACAGCGATGATGATTTTAGGATTTGTCCTCTTGTTCGCGGGCGTAATTGTTCGAGGAGTTTCAGCAGGGCGTGTGCCATGGGGCAACATGTATGAATTCTCAATTACAGGTGCTCTTGCATTTACCGGTGCATATTTGGGCGCTTTGCGTAAATATGATCTCCGTTGGCTTGGATTGCTCATTTCGATTTCAGTCTTGCTAACTCTTGGAACAGCTGTGACTGTTTTATATGTTCCGAGCGCGCCTCTAGTCCCAGCTCTAAAATCACCATGGCTAGTGATCCATGTTTCAGCCGCAATCATTTCCGGTGGTGTCTTCTTACTATCAAATGTAATTGCAACTGCTTATTTGTATTTGGATAAAATGGAGTCAAAAGGCGAGCGAACTGGATGGGCCAAACGACTTCCGTCGCTAGAAGTATTGGATCAACTGTCCTACAGATTAGTTGCCTTTGTGTTTCCTTTGTGGACTTTTGCAGTTATTGCTGGAGCGATTTGGGCCGAAAGTGCTTGGGGTCGCTACTGGGGTTGGGATCCAAAGGAAACTTGGGCATTTATTACTTGGGTCGCATATGCCGCATATTTACATGCCCGCGTAACTGTTGGATGGCGTGGACGTAGAGCTGCATGGTTATGTTTATTTGCAGGTTCTACATTCTTATTTAACTATGTGTATGTAAATGTCTGGGGTACTGGAAAACATACTTATTCAGGTCTTTAGAGTTTTCCTAAGAAATCTGGATCATCATCAGGCGGCAATATTCGACGCTTAGGTGCTTTGCGGCCCTTTGGCTTATTTCTTCCAGCGATTAAATATGCAATTGGACCAATTGCAAGTGCCTGAGGTCCAAGAATAATTATGAGAAGGAGCCATCCCCATTTAGGAAGTGTTTTGATTTGGGATTCATCTGTTCGAGCACAGTCAATCAACGCATAAATCGTTAAACCAAAGACCAGAATAATCGGCAGTACTCGTGACATGAATTTATTGTATCGCTATCCCGAGGGCAAAGAGTATTGCGAAGACAAGTTGTAATTTACCTGTTCTACCTAAGGCAGGAATCAAGTCTTTTCCTGAAACACCACTGAGAACCGACTTCGAAATTGAGTAGCTCATCGGCACCGCCATTAAAGTTAACAACGCAGTAGGAATCAAAGTTGCGATAGCTGCCACGTGAGCAAATACCAAAAGCGAGACATAAAAGAGCCGTGCATTCACGTCACCCAGCCTGACTGCGAGTGTGCGCTTTCCAGATAGTTCATCTTGAGCACGATCTCGAATATTGTTTACAGCCAGAATTGCACAAGCAAGCGCACCCATCGGGATTGCCACTATAAAACTTAGCAATGTGATTTCTCCGGCTTGAACGTAATAAGTGCCGATCGTTGCTACTAAACCAAAGAAAGTAAAAACTGAAACTTCGCCTAGACCGCTATAACCGTAGGGATTCTTTCCGCCGGTGTAACCCCATGCTGCAGCGATTGCCAACATCCCAACAAGAATCAGAACGGGAGAGGTGAGTAGGGATAACCAAACACCCGCAATACTTGCAATAAAAAAAGAAAGAAAAGCTGCATTCTTGACCGCTTTAGCCGATGCTAATCCACTTGCCACAAGCCGAATTGGACCGATTCGGTTTTCATCCGTTCCTTTAACACCATCGCTGTAGTCGTTTGCAAAGTTCACGCCGATCTGAAGCCAAACGCCGACTTTGAGTGCTAAGGCAGCACGAAACCAATTGAAATCAGAACCTGCCAAGGCAGAGGCGATCACAACTGGCGCAATTGCTGCCGGCAGAGTTCGAGGGCGTGCACCCAGTATCCATTTATTCATGTCCGATACCTTTCGCCAAACTCTTTCGATCAACTTTTCCGATACCCAGCAAGGGTAACGAAGTCAGGTGATGAATGCCTTTTGGTTTTGCGAAAGATCCAAGATCTTTTTCTAAATGCTCGACTATTTGAGCTTCACTAATTGTTCCCACCACCGCGATTTGTAGAGATTGTCCCCATTGTGAGTCATCGACTGCAAAAGCTGCGAACTGAATATCTGGAAAAGCAATACCCAGAGAATTTTCTACTGTGTTTAGCGAGAGATTTTCCCCACCAGAAATAATCACATCATCAGACCGACCAAGTACAACCAAACGATTATTGTCGTATTCACCTAAATCACTAGTTTCATACCAACCATTGTTAAGTGAAATTGAAGAGGCGAGAATAGGACCCTTAATGCAAATCTTTCCACCACGAATCTCAATCCCCACACCTTCAAGAGCTTTTCCGTCATAAACACAGCCACCGCACGTTTCAGTCATTCCATAAGTTGTGACTATCTTGATTCCAGCTAATTCGGCTTGATTGCGCATTGATTGCGTTAATGCAGCACCGCCAACTAAAACGGTATCGGCAGATTGCAAATGCTTAAGTAACCGTTGATCACCATTGAGGGCACGGAATAATTGAGTTGGAACTATTGCTGTGTAGTTTGCTTTTGGATAATCGCCATCGAAATCACGTAGATCAATTGGGGTTGTCCCGAGTTCCATTGAGCGCACGATTACGTTTACTGCAGCGATATGAGTAAGTGGAAGAAGTAGCGACCAGGTTTGCCCGGGCTTTGCGCCGATGAAATTATTGGATGCCCTGGCTGAAGAAATTATCGCTGTGGTAGATAAGAAGATTTCTTTAGAAGTACCCGAAGTTCCTGAAGTCCCGATCGCTATAGCGGCATAGCTTGGAGCGTATTCTGAGGAAATCTCCCCGAAACCAAGGGTGGGGCCATCGCCCACGAGCGCTGCTGTGATTTCACCCGCTAATTGGGAGATTTCGCATGCAGGACTGACCCGCAGAATTTTTCGTTGTGACGAGGTATCCATTGCCACCGTAGGCTATCGCTAGCAACGACAATGGAGGAAATGTGAGCAAGCCGATCAAGCGCGAATTTGGTAGCCGTGAGATTCCACAATGGGTGACAGCACCCGGTGGAGAAGAATTCGTAGATATCAAATATCAAATGGGCGATGGCATCGCCAAGATTACGATTAATCGGCCGCAGGTTCGTAATGCATTTCGCCCTCAAACAATTATTGAATTAATCGAAGCTTTTGATCTAGCACGTGACAACGAAGAAGTTGGCGTGATCATCTTTACAGGTGAAGGCACAGAAGCCTTTTGTTCTGGTGGCGACATTAGCGTTCGTGGTGACGATGGATATCTGGGCGAGGATAAGTTAGCGAAGAAGGGAATCGGTCGCCTGAATGTTCTAGATCTTCAGGTACAGATCCGTCGCACACCAAAACCGATAGTTGCAATGGTTGCAGGTTGGGCCATCGGTGGTGGACATGTATTGCATGTTGTCTGCGATTTAACTATTGCAGCAGATAATGCCAAGTTTGGCCAGACCGGACCAATGGTTGGTTCCTTTGATGGTGGATATGGTTCAGGATTACTAGCTGCCCATGTTGGCCAAAAGAAGGCGCGCGAGATTTGGTTTATGACTCGTGAATATGATGCACAAGAGGCATTAAACATGGGACTTGTTAATACGGTTGTACCAATTGCTGAATTAGAAGCAGAAACAGTTTCATGGTGCCGTGAAATGCTTCGTAACTCTCCGATGGCGCTGCGTTTGTTGAAAGCAAGTTTGAATGCGGCAACTGATGGACTTGCAGGCGTGCAACAACTTGCTGGCGATGCAACCTTGTTGTTCTATATGACTGAAGAAGGCCAAGAAGGTCGCGATGCATATAAAGAAAAGCGCGCTCCTGACTTTGGAAAGTTTCCAAAGCGCCCTTAATCCATGGATCAATTGCTTCTAGATACTTTGCGGGTAGTTGCGCTACCAACGACAACTAATTTTCGTGGTGTAACAGTTCGTGAAGTTGCCTTATTTCAGGGTGAATATGGATGGGGAGAGTTCTCGCCTTTTCTTGAGTATGACTATGCCGAATCTGCGCCATGGCTAGCGTGTGCAATTGAGGCGGCAACTCAGCCAAAACCAAAGCTATATCGCACCCATGTATCGGTTAATGGAACTATTCCTGCCCTCAATGATCCCGCAGATTTGGAAAGAGTCATTGATTCATTTCCAGCAGTTAAAACCTTTAAAGTAAAGGTCGGCACCATTGTCAGCGAGGATCTTCATCGACTCGATGTTGTTCGAACTCTACGTCCAACGGCGGCAATACGACTTGATGTTAATGGCTTATGGAGCGTTGAAGAAGCAGAGAGTTTCATGAAATTAGCCGGGGAAATTGAATATGTTGAACAGCCTTGCGCGACGCTTGAAGAACTTCGCGAATTGAAAAAACGGGTAGATGTCAAAATTGTTGGTGACGAAGTTCTGCGCAAGGCACGAGATCCTTTTGCAATTGATTTAGCAGATGCAATTGATTATTTAATGTTGAAGGTTCAACCTCTAGGTGGAATAAAAAGAGCTCATGCGATTGCCGAACATCACCAATTGCCTGTTGTAGTTTCAAGTGCGCTAGAAAGTGCAGTTGGCATCAATTACGGACTTGCCTTTGCTGCTTCATTTGAAGAGATGAACTTTGATTGTGGCCTTGGCACAGGCTCACTTCTGGCCAAGAATGTTGCTGATTTGCCAATAGTGGATGGAAAAATCCAGATAAGTGATGTGGTTCCTAATTTTGAAGGCTTAGATGTCAGTGCAGATCGATACGAATGGTGGAAGAATCGCATCATGAGAACTGCGGAGCTACTAAAGTGAATAACTCCACATCACTTGCACGAGTAATTGTTCGTCAAATAATTGAAGCAGGAATAAAAGATGTAGTTATCTCACCTGGTTCTCGCAACGCACCTTTGTCTTTGGCATTTTTTGAGGCATCTCAAGAGGGATTGATAAAGCTTCACGTACGCATTGATGAGCGAACAGCGGCCTTTTTTGCATTAGGAATAATTAAGTCAACTGGCCGGCCAGTACCAATTGTGTGTACAAGCGGAACTGCAGTTGCTAATTACCATCCTGCAGTTCTTGAAGCGAACCATACAAATGCACCGCTGATGGTTTTGACGGCAGATCGACCAGCAATGTTGCGTAAAACAGGTGCAAATCAAACGACAGAGCAAGCAAGAATCTTTGGCAAAGCTGTTCGATACTTTGCAGATATTGATGGCCCTGTTTACCCGATGGAATTGCCACTAGATAGCTTGCGCACTGGACCAATACATTTAAATCTACAGTTTGATGAACCCTTGTTGCCAGATGATTCTTCTGATTGGCTTTCGCAGATTAACAGTGCACCAAAAGAATTTGTTGCACGAACCAAGCCAGGCACTCTTCGTTTGGTTGGTGCACGAGGGGTTGTTGTGATTGGACATGATCGTGGTGGATTAACAGTTGATGAAATCACGAGCTTTACAAAGGTTTTAGGTTGGCCAGTAATCGCCGAAGATCCACTTTCTTTTCCTGATGCGATTGCACATGCCTCTATTTTCTTAGCGTCACCTGAAATACGAAGCACACTCATTCCACATTCCGTTCTCGTGATTGGACGGACAACTTTGTCTCGTTCAATCAATGCTTTCATCAAATCAAGTCCGATCACTTATGTAGTTGATCAAAGACTTGCAACAGTTGACTCTGACCGTCAAGCAGACCGTAAATTCACAGAATTGCCTGATCTACAAGGTGTTATCCGGTCTGATGAATGGATTGCAAAGTGGAATAAAGTTTCTGAGCGTGCACAGAAATTAATCGCATCACTAGATGGCTGGAATGAAGCGGTCATAGCACGAACAATCGCTGCGAGTATTCCTAATGGAACGGCATTGTTTGTTTCTTCATCTCGACCTATTCGAGACCTGGAAGGCTTTGCGCAACCTCGTGGTGGTGTATCCACTTACGCTAATCGCGGGTTAGCTGGAATTGATGGAAACATCTCAACGGCACTTGGGGTCGCCTATGGCCACAAGGCCACCATTGCATTGCTGGGGGACCTTTCTTTCTTGCACGATTTAACAGGGTTAATAAACAAGCAAGAGATCAATTGCCGCTTTATTATTGTTAATAACGATGGTGGTGGAATCTTCTCGACTCTTCCACAGCGAGGCGTTAATGGCTTTGAAACTGTATTTGGCACGCCGCATGGGTTAAACCCGGCTGCGATTGCTCAAGCGATGGGTATTGAAGCCAAGCAAATTACATCCCTGAAAGAGTTAGAAGCAGAAGTCTTAGCTCCGGTTTCTGGCATTAGCGTTGTTGTTTGCGATGTACCCGATCGTGAATCGAACGCGGACAACCTAAAAAAGATTATTGAAGCACTAACCTCTATTTAAGAGCGCTACGCATCGGTGAAAACTTTGCGTAGGTTTCAGCTAATTCAATTTCAGGATCAGAGCCATCTACGATTCCACATCCTGCAAAAATACGAATAGTGTCACCATTTATTTGCCCACATCTCAAGGCAATTCCTAGTTCTCCATCACCTGCGGCATCAATCCAACCAACTGGGCCTGCATAACGACCACGAGATATTCCTTCAATTTCCGAAATTAATGCTGCTGCAATTGGGCGAGGTGTCCCACACACAGCAGCAGTTGGATGCAATTGTTCAAGAATTGTGAATGCATCAGTGTGTGCAAGTGTTTCAACTAGCGCGCCGGTCACATCAGTTGCAAGATGCATAACATTTGCTAGGTGTAAAACAAATGGTGATTCAGGAACATTTGTAGAAGAGCAAAATGGCTCAATTGCATCTGCGACAGATCTCACAGCGTATTCATGTTCTGCTAAATCCTTTGACGATCGCGCAAGAGATGCAGCAAGTGCTAAATCTTTTTCATCATCTCCAGTTTTGCTAATTGTTCCTGCCAATACCCGTGAAGTGATCATTCCGCGTGTCAAGCGAAGTAACAGTTCTGGAGTTGCTCCAACTAATCCTGAAATTGAATACTTCCATGTTGTCGGATACTCCACTGCTAACTTGTCGAGAATTGGGCGTGGGTCAATGTTTTTACTTGATTTAACAGTTATATCTCGAGCAAGAACAACCTTGTCTAAGGACCCTGATTGAATACGTGAAACGGCTGTTGTGACACGATTTTTCCAATCAACATCAGACTGCGGATTCTCATCCCAAGTCATTCCTGCATTAGAGACATGATCGGGAGTGGTTTTCAGAATTGGCTGAGGATCTGAGCCAATCCATGTAATCCAAGATTTTTCCCCTCTTGAGCCAACAACAACTTGTGGGATAACTAGTACCGAAACATCATCAGGTGAGAATGAAAAAGAGGCAAATACAATTGGTCCAGTTCCACTGCCATGAACTGTATTAGTGACCGCAAGCTTTTCTAACTGTTTCTGCCACCAATGGCGTGCATCTGCAAATCTATGGGGACCACTGACTGTTGTTGTTGCGTAAGTTCCCCAACCAACCAAGCCATCACCGCTTCGAACCCATGCAAGTGGATTTGAATCTGGAAGTAATTCGAGCAATGGCAGATGCTCGCCTAAGCGAGTTGTAGTGATGGGAATGAGTTGTGACATTGTTATGAATTATTGCGGTTAACAACTCGCCAAATAACTGGCAGAGATGTTCCAGCAATTGCAATCTTTAATACCTCACCAATAACAAATGGAGTTAGTCCGGCATTGAAAGTCCAGCTCCAACTTTCTCCTGTGTATTGATGCAACCAAACAAGACCAAATGTAAAAGTTGTAACAGTTCCAATCAACATCGATGGAAGTGCGGTTAAGAATTTCTGGTCTAAGCGAAAGCGTGCAAGTTGGCCCAATACAAAAGTAGCAATCAACATTCCAATTAAGTAACCACCAGTTGGTCCCGCAATTCGATCCAGGCCATGTCCGCTATTTGCAAAAACAGGTGCACCTGCAATTCCAACCAAGATGTACAGCGCAAAAGTTGTTACTCCTAAAGTTGACCCGTAGGCGGTTCCTAGAATCAGGACGCCTAATGTTTGGCCCGTCACGGGAACCGGTGAGCCTGGAACGGGGAGAGCAATTTGTGCCAAAGCTCCTAAGCCAAGGACTCCACTGACAACAAGAACAGCATTTGTCAGAGCTGTTGATCGAGGGATCAGTGTGGATCGAAGCGAGGTAGCAGATAGCGACATGAGAGCCTTTCGAAGAACTTAAGTTGTGGATGAGCCTACTTCAAGGGAGAATGGGCTTATGTCCCGCGCAAATTTGAATAAAGACCCTGATGAGGTCGCGGCTATGTTTGATGGTGTCGCCAAGCGGTATGACCTAGTCAATGACCTTTTGAGCTTGGGCCGCACCAAAGCTTGGCGGAAGGCAGCGACGAGAATTATCGCTCCAAAACCAGGAATGGTGATTCTAGATCTAGCCGCTGGTCCTGGCTCCTCAGCTGAGCCCCTATTTAAAGCTGGAGCGACCGTCTTTGCTACGGATTTCAGCGAGGGGATGCTGGCTCAAGGCAGAAAAGCCCGCCCTTACCTCAATTTCTCCAAAGCTGATGCTCTCAACCTGCCCTTTGAGGCTGACACCTTTGATGTTGTCACGATTTCATACGGGCTTCGAAACACTACTGATTTTGATAAGGCACTTGCTGAAGCCCGCCGTGTTACCAAGCCAGGCGGGCGAATGGTGGTTGTTGAGTTCAGCCACCCAACCTGGCGCCCATTTCGCACCATATACACGGAGTACCTGATGCGCCTACTGCCGGCTATCGCCAAAAAGACCTCCTCAAACCCAGATGCCTATGTTTATCTAGCAGAATCGATTCGCGCTTGGCCAGATCAAGCAGGCTTAGCAGCTCGGATGGAAAAAGCCGGATGGGCAGATGTCACGTGGAAGAACCTCACTTTTGGGGTTGTTGCAGTTCACAGCGGGATTAAGGGCTAGCGGTCACTGGCATAGGCCAATCGACCTTAGGATTTCGACCGTGATGTCCACAGGAAATCCTTACGTTCCAATTTTGGTGATAGGCGCCATAGGTTTTGGCTTCGCCC
>CANHFN010000011.1 GCA_947459935.1 Actinomycetota bacterium | reverse complement strand
TGCAATTGTTCTTCGGTCACGATTACGCGTTCGATATCGCCCTTGACTGCTTCTAAATCCACGGTTCTCCCTATGGTCGGTGCTGTGAGAGCGAAAGTCTGCCCGAAATTCGCTCAACCTTCACACCACCGGGAAGATTGAGCGCACTTTGGCCATTCCACGCGGAGATTAGGGCCTCAACAGCGCTCACATGGTCAGCCGAAACCGATCCTGAAGGAGCACCCGCCTCATAGATAGCTGTCCGCAAAATTCGAGTGCGAATAGCTCGAGGTAATGTCTCTAAATGGGCACATTCAAGATCATGAAGATCCAAATGAAGCTCCTCGCGCTTGGCCCAATGATCTAGTGCATCTGCATCATCTCGTAGTAAGTGGGCACTTCTTGCTAACGCGTCTGAGATTCCTGGTCCAATGGTTTTTTCTAAAATCGGAAGAGCCTCGTTGCGAACACGAACTCGTGCAAATTGTGAATCTTGATTATGTGGATCTTTCCAATAATCTAATCCAACTTCTTTACAGAAATCTTCATTTTGAATTCGAGTGATCTCAAGAAGAGGCCGCACATGTTTTCCATTGTGATGCGCCATTCCAGAAAGTGAACGAGTTCCAGATCCACGAGCAAGTCCCAATAAAACAGTTTCTGCTTGATCATCTTTGGTGTGACCCA
Organism: Actinomycetota bacterium; assembly: GCA_947459935.1. Taxonomy (GTDB): domain Bacteria; phylum Actinomycetota; class Actinomycetes; order Nanopelagicales; family Nanopelagicaceae; genus Planktophila. The sequence goes on along the minus strand of CANHFN010000011.1, from coordinate 14,641 downwards.
GAAAGACAGCTGATGCATTTTCTTGTTCTACAACTTCATTGATAGCTTCATATCTGGCTTTACGTGCCGAAGCTTCTAAACCTTCTTTGAAATCAACAGTGACTTTCTTAATAACGCACTTAATTCCAAATTCCGAAAGTTGCTTGACGACCCTTTGTGCTTGTTCAGAAGATGTGCTTTGCAACTGATGATCTACGGTCACACCAATAACGCTAATTGCAAGTTTTTCAGCTTCAACTGAAAGAGCATATGCAAGCGCTAAAGAATCAGCACCGCCAGAAACGGCAACTAGCACCTTGTCTCCGGCTTCATATTTTTCCAGCCAAACCCGCACTGCATTGCGAACTGCAGGAACCGCTGTTGTCATGTGACAAGAGTAGTGCTGGTTTAGACGCGACCACCAAATGGCATCAAGCCCTTAATGCTGTACATGTTTGAGTAAAGCAATCCACGACCCTTTGAGTTGGCCTCCCACATCATGCCGTTGCCAGCGTAAATGCTTATGTGGTGAATCGTTGAGATGGTTCCCTTATATGAGTAGAACAAGAGGTCGCCAGGGACTAATTCTTTAAGTGAAACATGCTGGGTATAGCCAGAATATAAAGCAGAGTTAAGGCGGTCCCAGTTGGGCCAGCCCAGTCCTGCTGATTTATAGGCCGCATAAACGAGTCCTGAACAATCAAATGAGTTTGGTCCTTCTGATCCCCAGATGTATGGCTTGCGTGCAAGTACTTGTGATTTTGCAAATGCAACAGCCTTATCGCGTTGGGCTTGTGTAGTTCTAGATGTCGAACGGCCCTTGAAGCCAAGGTCTGGCCACACACTTTTTTGTCCACCAGTTTGTGCGGCCGTATTTGCTTGGCTTTCTTCAAGTAATGCAAGTTGACGTTGTTGTTCAAGCGATACTCGCACTTTGCGAGCGCTCAGCAAATCTTTCATGAGTTTATCTTGCACCGCTTGTAATTTAGCTACTTCTTTGGCTTGCGCAGCCTTTGCATCATCAGCAACTTTCTTGGCCGCGGCTACTTTATCTGTGGCAAGTTGTTGTGCAGCCTTAGCGGCATCAGCTTCAGCTTTTGCTTTACGTGCAACCGCCTCGGCTTCCTTAAATCTTTCAAGTGCAACAGAATTCTGAGCACCTAAGGTGCCGAGTGTTGTTAATTGATCGATCAAATCTTGTGGTCCATTTGCACTGAGCAAAGGTGCAATATCGCTCATGTTTCCACCCAAAATATATGCATTTGTTGCTAAGCGTCCAATTGTTTTGTGTGCTTCTGAAACTGCAGCCGCTGTTTCCTCTGCGTGCTTTGCGGCAGCAGCAGCTACGGACTTAGCTACTTCTAACTCTCTTTGTGCTTTTCTATACAAAGCAGTTGCTGCATTTGCCTTTGCTGTGAGAGCGCGAAGACTTTGATTTGCTTTTGCCAATTTTGCCGCTTGTTCTTCGGCGATCTTTTTCTTAGCCGCTTCAATTTTCTTTGCCGCTTCAATTTCAGCCAAAGATGGCTTAGGGACCGCAAATGCGGGGACCGACGAAATCGTCAGCACCAGAAATACTGCAAGCGATATGGCCCTGAACTTTTTCACTTAAAGCCTTTCGAAAGGGAAGGCCTAAAGAATAAATGCCCAACCTTAAAAAAGGGGGGTATTAGGTGCGAGTGTCCTTAATTGGCTACATCACGGTGAACAAATAACACAGAAGCTATGACCGCACCCACCGCTACATACAACCCACCAACGGTAAGTGCATGCCTATAGGTTAAATCCAGCGTTCCACCAGAGGCAATAGTCGAGAGCTGAATCCCAGGCAGCCAATTCTGCAATGAGTTTCGCACGGCAACTAATAGAACTTCGACGATCAATAGCCAGAGAACGCCTAATGAGATGGCGCTAATTGGAGAGCGCAATAGAAGTCCCAAAATCATTCCAACAATTCCAAATGCAATAACAGAAATTGCCACGTTTACATAAGTTGTAAGAATTGAATCCAGACCATCGGATGTAAACCAGAGTTCTGTATTCACGTTGGCACCTGGCGCAAGGATGTAAGAAATTGCAATACTCACCACAGCGGCAATCGTGATCATAACTAGAGCGAATAGCGCCATTGATACAAATTTGCCCGCAAGAATCTTCATGCGGCTTGGTTGGCGCACAAGTAAGTTGCGCAAAGTCCCATATGTGTATTCCTGTGCTGTCTGTGCTGCAAACACGCACAATGCAATGATTCCTAGGAAGCCTCCAACAGAGGCGAAGCCATTTACCGAGCCACTTGCTAATTCAAGGACATCTCTGCCGATAGATCGACCTCGGTCACCATTTCCTTGAGGTGAATCAATCATCAAGTAAATGAATGAAGTGATCAATCCTGTGAAAAAGAGTGCCGCACCTATGGTGCCAAAAAACAAAGTTGGGCGACGTAACTTACGCATTTCTGCTTTTGCAACATTAAACATTACTTGTCCCCCGTCATTTCAAAGAAGGTCTCTTCTAGGTTGGGCAGCTGCGGAGCAAGTTGCGCCAAAGTTATCCCTGCATCAAAGGCTGCCTTATTTAGTTTTGGTGCCCAATCCATTTCTGCTAACACATGAACTGAATCATCCCGAATAACAGCGTGATGCCCTGCTTCTTTTGCGATTTTCACAATCCGCGCAAGATCAGATTTCTTCAGTGATTTTGCAATGATTGTTGGTTGCTGTTGCGCCATTAAGTCACCTATTGGGCCAGCAAAGACAATTTCACCCTTTCGCAACATCACAATGTAATCGCTAATAATTTCTAACTCAGAGAGCAAGTGGGAAGAGACAAAAACCGTTGTGCCATCATTTGCTAAATCCCGCAACAGCGCTCGAACCTCTTGAATGCCTTCTGGATCTAAACCGTTTGTTGGTTCATCTAGCATCAGCAACTTAGGTTCAGGCAGAAGTGCTGCCGCAATTCCTAACCGCTGCTTCATTCCAAGTGAATATGTTTTGAACTTTGATTTGCCACGATCTCCGAGCCCAACTTTGTCCAATAACTGTTGCACTCGCTCAATTGGAAATCCGCCAAGTTTTGCTAGAACCATCAAGTTCTCATAGCCCGATAGCGCTGGATAAAAAGCAGGTCCTTCTATCATTGCTCCAACTCGACTTAAGTATTTTTCTGGGTGCTCAATTGGTTCGCCAAGGATGTGACCTTGCCCGGTTGTTGGAGTAATCAGGCCAAGCAACATACGCATGGTTGTTGTTTTGCCCGATCCATTAGGGCCAACAAAGCCACACACGGTTCCTAGGGGGACTTCGAAGTTGATATGGGAGACCGCTAAGCGATCATCATATTTTTTTGAGAGATCTGAGACTGAAATTGCAGTATTAGGCATGCCCCTTACTCTGCCACAATTAGGTCATGAGCAAACGACCTTGGGGCTATCAACCTCGTAAGAATTCACTGGGACCTGACTGGGAATTACATCCCCAGACACATTCAGTGCGCACCGGTTTAGCTCGTTCTGGTTTTGGCGAAACTTCTGAGGCTCTATACCTCAACAGTGGTTTCACATACTCATCAGCTGAAGAGGCCTTTGATTCCTTTGCTGAAGAAACTGATCACTATTTATATAGCCGTTTCCATAACCCAACAATTGCAATGTTTGAAAAGCGCTTGGCTGCAATTGAGGGTGCTGAGATGTGTGTTGCCACAGGTTCAGGAATGTCTGCAATGTTTGCCTCTCTTGCCTGTTTAGTAGAACAAGGTGACCATGTTGTTGCATCTGCGGCAATGTTTTCTTCGTGCCATGTTGTGATTACAGAATTCCTACCAAAGTGGGGCGTTACTTTTGAATTAGTCAAAGGAAATGACCCTGCCGATTGGGCAAAAGCATTAAGTAAGCCAACGAAGGCTGTCTTTATCGAAACTCCAAGTAATCCACTTTTGGAAATTGTCGATATCAAAATGGTCAGCGACCTTGCACACAAAGTTGGAGCCACTGTAATTGTTGACAACGTTATGGCATCACCCGTTCTGCAAAAACCATTACAACTTGGCGCAGATGTTGTTATGTATTCAGCAACTAAGCACATCGACGGGCAAGGGCGTGTTTTAGCTGGTGCACTTTTAGGTTCTGCTGATTACATCGTTGAAAAACTTCTACCATTTGTGCGTCACACTGGTCCCGCACTTAGTTCTTTCAATGCATGGGTGCTAGTGAAGTCACTTGAAACCATGCACATGCGTGTTGAGAGCATGGTTTCTAACGCACAAGCAGTTGCCGAATTCTTAGAAAAGCAACCGGCTATTAAGTCAGTCCGTTATCCTGGTTTAAAGTCCCACCCTGGTCACGAACTAGCTATGAAACAGATGAGTAATGGTGGCGGAAGTACTATTGGTATTGAATTTAAGGGTTCTCAGGCGGATGTATTTGCCTTTATGAACAAGCTTTGTGTAATCGATATTTCTAACAATTTAGGTGATAGCAAGTCCCTTATTACTCACCCTGCATCCACAACCCATCGTCGCTTAGCACCTGAAGTTCAGGCAGAGATGGGAATAACTCCCTCTGTACTGCGTCTTTCTATTGGCTTAGAGCATTCCTCGGATTTGATTAAGGATCTCGAACAAGCTTTAGCTAAGTAGTTGGGCAATAACTAGCACAACCGAGAGCAAGCTTAAGTAGGTAATTGACCACTGAAAAATCTTTCCAGCAACTTTTCCATAATCAGGTGAACCTTCTTTAAGAGCAATTAACTGTCGCGCAAAAACTAGACCAAGTGACACTGTCACAACCATTGACCATGTTGGCAGATTTGCAGAAAAAATTAGCCAGATTGAGGATGCGATCATCAGGGTTGTGTGGAACCACATTTCACCCAGCACGCGACTTTTAGTTGCAACAACCGGAAGCATTGGTGTTCCAGCTGCTGCGTAATCATCTTTGTATTTAATTGCAAGAGCCCAGAAATGTGGTGGCGTCCAAAAGAAAATCACGAAGAAGAATGCCCACGGTGTCATGGAGAGTGAATTCTCAACTGCAGCCCATCCAATAAGTACTGGCATGCAACCTGCAGCGCCGCCCCACACAATGTTTTGTGATGTACGTTGCTTTAGCGCCATTGTGTATACAACAACATAAAAAACAATTGCAATAATTGCTAGCAGGGTGGCAAGTGGAGTTGTGAAAACCCAGAACAAGACAAGTGAAAGTATTCCAATTAACGTTGCAAAAATAGTTGCGTTTGTTTTAGAAATTAAGCCAGTAACAATTGGGCGCTTAGAAGTTCGTGCCATCAACTTATCAAGATCACTTTCAATAACCATATTGAAAGCATTTGCACTACCCGCAGCTAAGGTTCCAGCAAAAATTGTTGCAGCAACTAGTCCAAAATCTGGCAAACCTTTTGCGGCCAAAACCATTGCGGGAAGGGTAGAAACGAGTAAGAGTTCAACGACCCTTAATTTCATCAGATCTAGGTATCCCCGCATGGCATTTCTCACTTGCCAAGATTACTCAGCGATTTAATTTGCGCATCACAGCCTCCTCACAGGGATAATAGTTACCTTGCTCTCAACGAAGGGATTTACCATGACTGAGAACAACAAACCCGAATGGATTGAAATCGCAGAGAATGATGGGCCAGCGACCTTGCCTAAGTCATCTAAAGCTTTGCCGGTGATTGCCGTCTTTGCCGCTGCATTGATAATTGGGGTTGGCGCTGTTGTCGCACAGGTTCAAGAAAAGTCTCCAGTCGATCCAATCGCATCCAATCCAGCACAAACAGCATCTGCGAGCAACTCATCTTCTCCTGCATCTGATACACCAAATGCCGTGACCACATCTGGTGCAATTGCATCGACCACACCTGCTCTTAAAAACCCTTCCATCGCGCAGTTACCGACAAATGGTGGCGATGATGATCATCACGATGATGACGAACATGAAGATCATGACGATGAAGATGATGACTAACTAGTACAGTTAGAGAATGCGTAACCGTGTTCTAGCAACAACTCTTGTAATCTCACTTTGTGCGATTTCTATTCCTGCTCAAGCGGAAAGTGTTGTTACAGAGCCAAAAATGAAGTTGATCAAAACCATTAATGGCGCAATTTCTCCTAAATCAGTTAGATCTTCTGGAGATGGTGTAGTCAGCGCCCACAACATGATGTATCGACATTCGGTGACTGTTTATGATGCTAAAACTTTCGAATTACTAAAAACAATTCCCGACTCTGTTTCTTTACAAAAGTTTGGATTCTCCAAAAGTACATCAATATTTAAGGGTTCACCTGTAGAAGGAACATTTTCTCCAGACGGTAAGTACCTCTACGTGAGTAACTATGCGATGTATGGCCCTGGATATAACAAGGAGGGGCATGACACTTGTTCACCTGCATCCGGCTATGACAAAAGCTTTGTGTATCGAATCAATCGAAGTAATTACGAGATTGATGCCATCTATCCAGTTGGTTCTGTCCCTAAAGTTGTAGAGGCAACTCCTGATAACAAGTACGTGCTCGCAGCAAACTGGTGTTCATACACTGTTTCTGTGATCTCTGTAGCCTCACAAAAGGTAGTTAAAACAATTAAAATTGGTAGATATCCACGAGGAATCGCAATCTCTAATGACTCAAAGCGTGCCTATGTCGCTGAAATGGGTGGCAGTAGAATTCACGTAATCAACTTAGAAGATTTCACAGTTACATACATACCAATAGGCAGCAATCCACGTGCAATTGTCTTATCTCCGGATAACACAATGATGTATGTAACTATGAATCTTTCCGGCAAAGTTGCATCATGGGATCTCGTTACAAACAAGGCTGGCAAATCTGTAAAAACTGGTCAGGCCGCTCGCAGTTTAGCTATCTCTACAGATGGATCAACTATGTTTGTTGTTAACTATAAGAGCAATACAATGTCTAAGGTGCGAACAAGTGATATGAGAGTCTTAGAAACTGTAAAAGCTTGTATTGAACCAATCGGCGTGACCTTTGATGGACCCACTGGAAACATATGGGTCGCCTGCTACAAAGGACAGATAAAGATCTATTCCAATAATTAAGGTGTTGGTGCGATCTCAGCTGGGATGTTAGGTGCTGCAATTCTTCCTAGTACTCGATCCATGGCAGCTCGCGCTTTTTTGAGTGCGGAATTTCCAAGTGGAATTTTATCGGCCAGTAACACAAAGACATACTCACGATCAGTTGATTCAACATAGCCAGCAAGAGTCGCAGTTCCGTTGAGGGTTCCTGTTTTTGCACGTACAAGTCCCACAGCATTTGGAGAAGTTGATGTGAATCTGTCCTGAAGCGTTCCTGAAACTCCGCCTATAGGTAAGGAGTCATGCAAAAAATAGTATTTTTCATCATTGTTGATCTTGTACAAGAATTCACCCATTAGTTGTGCCGTAATTTTGTTTTTCTTTGATAACCCACTTGCATCTATGACAACCAACTTACTGTGATCGATTTCAAGACGTGTCAATAAAGCACGGAAAATTATGTTTACGCCTTTCATATCTGGCGAATAACCAGCTGCGCGTGCAGATAAACGAGCCAATCGATCAGCCAGCAAGTTATCGCTCCACAACACCATCCAATCAAGTATTGCTGCGACTATTGGTGAGTTTTCTGCGGAGATTACCTCGCCTTGTTGCAAGAGAGCCTCATCATCGGAGACGGATTTAATGTCTGGCTTAAATCCACGCTTAGCCCAATATGCTTTCAAATTTGCGACATCTTCGGAATAAAGATTGCTATAAATAACTTTGTAATTCTTAAATGACCCACCATTTGCTGCTTTGATTGCAGTCAATGTCTTCGACCCCATCGAAGGCAAAGAAGTTCTGTTCATTTTGCGGGCCACTGTGTGATCGGTACTAATCCAAGGATCAAGTGAGCCGCGAATGACAATAGTCTTGTTTTCCGGGGTGATGCTCACTGTTGTTTCAAAGACAGATTGTGGATCCAAATAATCAAGAGTTACTGCTGCCGTTAAAAGCTTTATCACAGAAGCTGGCTTGCGTTGCGAATTAATATCTTTTCCGTAAACAATTTGACCAGTTTTTCCATCGATTATAATCATCGCTGGATTAGACAGTGAAGGCGTTTTAAGCATTTCATTAAAGACTTCAGCGAATGACTCAGGACCTAAGACTGCTTCTGCCGGAGCAATTGAAAAAATTAGTGCAAGACAAACTGCGACTGTCCTTTTGAACAAAAGCATAAGTCGGTTAGTTACCTTACTGAGGCAATAATTATGTTAAGAAAAGTTAATCCGATCATCGTTATCCAAACATTCTTAGAAAGTTCAGATTTCTTAACATTCTTATATCCAAGAGCCAAAATGACAATCAAAACTAATAGCTTTATGCCAACTTTCGTATGGTTAAGAGTTTCATCTGGTTTAACTGAATCATGCAGTCCAACTAGGACTATGCCTGCAAGAAGGGCAGTAAGTCCTGCGTGCAATACGCCAGGATTAAGTGTGCGAGGCCTTTTGTTCCACTGGAGCAGTAGAAGGACGAGAATTCCAATAACAGAGAGAATATGGATTAGGTACACAACCGTGTTGATAGCAGACATGTGTTCAGTTTAGAGTGCATACATGTCTTCGCCTACCACCCCCGCCAGTATTGGCCCAGGTGAATTTTTCCCTGTTGTGGGTGTTGGACCCCACGAAAAACCTTGGCCAGAAGGCGAGCAATACGACCCTGAATTATTGCTGAATGGCGATCGTCGTAACGTGTTAGACCATTATCGCTATTGGACTGTTGAAGCGATTGTTGCAGACTTAAATACCAAACGTCATAAACTCCAAATTGCGATTGAGAATTGGCAACACGACTTGAATATCGGATCAATTGTGCGAACAGCTAACGCCTTTAATGTATCTGGGGTTCATATTGTTGGAAAGCGCGATTGGAATAAGCGCGGTGCCATGGTCACCGACAGGTACTTAACTGTGATGCATCACCCTACAATTCAAGATTTTGCGCAGTACTGCAAGGAGCAGAACTTGCCGATTATTGGCATTGACAATGTTCCTGGATCAAAACAACTAGAACCAGCCGTGTTGCCGGAAAGTTGTGTTCTCTTGTTTGGTCAAGAAGGTGCAGGGATGTCGGAGGAAGGTATTGCAGTCTGTGAAGTTTTGTATGAGATCAATCAATATGGTTCAACGCGTTCTATGAATGCATCTGCAGCTGGGGCCATCGCGATGTATCACTGGGCTTTGCAACACTTACCACGATGAAAAGAAAGTGGCTCTCGAAAAATCTTGTTGTTTTAACATTAGTCTCACTTACGCAAGATGCTGCCAGCGATCTCTTGTACCCACTTTTGCCTCTGCTATTGGTCGGCGTTATTGGCGCTGCCCCTTTGGCCCTTGGTGTTATTGAAGGGTGCGCCGAAGCAGCTGCAGGCTTTTCAAAACTATATGCAGGAAAATTCAGCGACAAAGTTGGCCGAAAACCATTTGTTACAGCTGGCTACACAATGGCAGGTTTCGGAAAATTATTTGTTGTACTAGCAGCCTCATGGCCGTTAGTTTTCTTTGGTCGAGTTACTGACCGAATCGGCAAAGGCATGAGGAGCTCGCCTCGCGATGCTCTAATTAATGATTCAGTCGACACAAGAGATCTTGGTAAAGCCTTCGGTTTTCATAGAGCAGGAGACAATTTAGGAGCTGTAATAGGCCCTGCATTGGCTTTAATCGGACTCTCCCTACTCAACGATGACGTGCGAGCTGTTGCTAAATGGGCTCTAATTCCAGCGGTATTGTCGGGGTTACTTACTTTCTTGGTCAAAGATACCTTTGTTAAAGTCCACAAAGAAAAAGTCAGAACTCCAAGAAAGTACAAACTTACCTCTGGACTAAAGATCAGAATTTCTACTCTGGTCGCAATTCAGTTTACGAATATTCCTGATGCACTCTTATTGCTTCAACTTCATCAGATAGGTTTTTCTGCGAAGGGTGTGGTTGCTTCTTATATGCTGTTTAGTGCCGTTTCGGCATTGCTTGCCTATCCAGCTGGGGCATTGTCTGACAAGTTTAATCCCCGAGTGGTTTACGCAATCGGTTTACTCTTCTTTGCCTTTGGCTATATTAGTTTAGGAGTAACTAAAAATCACACACTTGCCGTAATCGCAATTGTTTTTTATGGAGTTTTTCCTGCATTGACTGATGGAGTCGGTAAAGCTTGGATTGCATCTTTGAGTCCTCCAGAACATAAAGGCAAGGTTCAAGGCGTTTACCAATCCTCAATGAATTTTGCCATTCTTGGTGCAGGGATCTGGGGTGGTGCTACATGGAGTAGCGCTGGAATACAGTGGCCACTAGTTATTGCTGGAGTCGGTGCAGTTATCGGTTCTTTAGTTCTTTTAGCAATCCGTCCACCGCACGTTCAACCATAGATAAAGTGGCTTCATAGGCTGCATCACTTTGATTGTAAGGATCTGGAACTTCAAGTTTGAAGTAATCTGCAGAACTTGGATCGATATCTCTTAGCGATGGGTCAAAGTTACGTAGATAAAAAACCTTACTTCGGTGTTTTTCACTTTCTGCTAAAGATACAACGTTGTGATAATTGCTTGAATCCATAACCAAAATCAAATCATGAATGAAGAAGTCATTTGCTGTGAATTGCTGAGCGATATGTGAATGCTTATACCCCGCAGCTTCCCAAATCTTTTTTGATGAAGGGTGTGGGCCTTGTCCAACGTGCCAAGAGCCGGTTCCTGAACTATGAACTTTGATGCTTGGCGCATTCCAGCCAGCGGTTTTGCCTGCTAATACAGCCGCAGCCATTGGGGATCGACAAATATTGCCGAGGCACACCATTGTGATGCTGAGTTGGTCTTTACCTTTAATTGAGGAGATCAAGCTCTGGTGCATCTTCAAGTGCTTCCTGAACCGACTTTAATCGACGCTCGATTTCATCCGCTTCTTCACCACGACCCTGCATACGTAAGATCTTGGCAATGCGGGATTCAATATCAACAATAAAATCAAAGTCTTTGGGTTCATCTTCACTAACAATCGCTAGAACATTTTCAAGAGTTGCTAAACCTTCATCATATTTTTGAAGCAAGATTTGTGCTTTACCAAATTCAAAGGATGCAAATGTTTCACGGCGGTGATCATGACCAGTTTCAAAAACATCAACTGCTTTGCGAGCAGTTTCAAGTGCTAGCTCGCCTTCACCTAATTCAATCAAACATGATGCCATTTTTTGATCACAACGGGCGACATGTATGACTTCCTTATTTCGCTTGAAAAGAACTCTCGCTTCTTTGAATGCTTCGATTGCTTTTTCATAATTTTTCAATTCACGTTCAGCGCAACCAATTAAGTGCAAATCATTTGCCGCACCAATTTCATTGCCGTCAACTAAATGTTCTTGAGCGCACTCATTCATTGTTTCAACCACTTTGTCGTATTGCTTAGATGAATACCACCACTCGCCAAGGGTGCAGGCAAGTTCTAGGGCAATTGGAGATTTGTTCTCGCGCAATAATTCAACTGCCTTGCTCATGGCAGTTGCGGCTTCATCCATGCGCTTCAACTGATTTAAGTTGTATCCGATTGCTGAATACGCCTGGGCTAATCCTTCAGATGGTGCAGAGTCACCAAGTTGTGAATAAATATCGCGTGCTGTTTCAGCTAATGCAAGAGCCTCGTCATATTGACCACGCGCATAAATGCGAGCGCTTAACTCGTAATAGGTACTGGCGCGCTCTTCGCCTTCGACCTCAGGGATGCGATCCCACAACATTTCTTCTGTGATGAGCTCTTCCATGCCATCGTCTTCACTCATGCCAGAAACTTATATGCCTTAGCCTAAAAACGAGCGGGGAATTTGGTCTGCGCCTTAGGCTATTTGGCCATTTTGAGCGTAAGTTGCCTCTGAGATGCAGATGCGAATCGTTTGCATTAACATACTGCCATGCATATTCCAGACGGGTTTATTGATGTTCAAACCTCCGCAGTCTTTGCCGGATTGGCAGCTGCAGGCGTTGCAACCGCGCTCAAGGGTGCTCGGACTCAACTCGATGAAAAGACTGCCCCACTCGCTGGCTTAACCGCTGTATTCATTTTCGCCGTACAGATGCTCAACTTTCCAGTTGTTGCAGGAACAAGTGGCCATTTATTAGGTGGGGCACTTGCTGCAGTTTTAGTTGGCCCATGGGCAGCAACATTGGCTTTAACCGTTGTTTTACTCATGCAAGGTTTGTTGTTTGCCGATGGTGGCCTTACAGCAATTGGACTGAATGTTTTCAATATGGGCGTACTTGGAGTGTGGGCGGGATATGGAATCTTCTTGCTCCTTCGCAAACTCTTGCCCAAGAATAAATCTTCGATCTCGGTAGCTGCAGCCCTTGGTGGATTGCTATCGGTCCCCGCTGCAGCTGTTGGTTTTACAATTCAATACGCGATGGGCGCAACGGCAACTTTTTCTACATCTGCAGTTCTAAGTGCCATGGTCGGAACTCACGTCCTGATCGGAATCGGTGAAGCATTGATAACAGGTTTAACTGTTAGCGCAGTTTTAGCAAGCCGTAGCGACTTAGTCTATGGATGGAAAAACAAGAATCAGAAGTTGGAGATTCGAAGTGCTAACTAATCGTAAGTTTTACATCATCGGATTTGTGGTTTCTCTTTTTCTTGCCGGGGTTGTTTCTTTCTACGCGTCCTCTTCTCCAGATGGATTAGAGAAAGTTGCTCAAGATATCGGATTCATTGACACTGCAAAAGATCACACAAATGCTGATGGCGCCTTAGCCGATTACGGAGTTAAGGGAATTGATAATGAGCGAGCATCTGTTGGTGTGGCAGGAATAATTGGTGTTACAGGAACAGCTGTTGTTGCAGGAATTGGGTTCAAACTCCTTGCACGCAAGCCAAAGAAGGATGGCAATTAAGGTCGAGCAAGAGAACCATCACCACGGACATGATGTGGGTGAAAGGCTCTACCTACATCGACACTCTCTGGTGCACTCACTACCTTCGCACTTGAAGATCATTTCAGCGGTCACCTTTATTTTGATTGTTGTTTCAACTCCAGTTATCCAATGGCCTGCCTTTATTGCCTATTTCATCTGGCTGCTAACAGTTGTTCGCATCGCAAAGATTCCTTTTTCTCTGCTGTTCAAGCGCTCATTAATCGAAATCCCGTTTGTCTTTTTCGCAATCCTGATGCCCTTCTTTGGCGCTGGCGAGACAATTCAAGTGGGTCCATTTGAGCTATACCGTGAAGGATTGATTGCGGGTGCTGGCATTGTCGTAAAGGGAACTCTTGGCGTAATGACAGCAATTGTTTTGTCAACCTCGACAACTGCTAGAGAAATCTTGCGCGGACTTGAAAGATTAAAACTCCCGGTGTTGATGGTTCAAATAGCTTCATTTATGTTGCGTTACGTCAATGTTGTAAATGATGAAATGGAAAGAATGAAGGTTGCGCGCGAGTCCAGAGGTTTTGAAGCTACGGGAATAAAGCACTGGAAAGTTTTAGCAACAGCAGCTGGCGCGCTATTTATTCGTTCTTACGAACGTGGCGAACGAGTACATCTTTCTATGTTGTCACGTGGTTACGAAGGAGTGTTACCTCAAGAGCATCAACATAAAATAAATGGCTCAATATGGTTGACAGCCATGATCTATCCGCTTGTTGCTGCGTTAATTTTTATTGCTCAATTACTGATTGGAAGAATGTAATGAATACGCCTAGTTTAGAAATCAAAGATCTTGCTTTTGCATACCCGGATGGCAATCAAGCACTTTATGGCGTAAATCTTTCGGTGCAAAGAGGAGAACGTGTTGCATTACTTGGTCCCAATGGAGCCGGTAAAACAACACTTGTCATGCACATGAACGGTATTCACCCTACTTCGCACGGATCGATCCATGTTGCCGGTCAACTAGTTGATTCAAAGAACAAAGAGTCAATCAAAGAGATCCGTTCAAAGGTGGGAATTGTTTTTCAAGATCCCGATGATCAGTTGTTTATGCCAACAGTTGGTGAAGATGTTGCTTTTGGCCCCTACAACATGGGCAAAAGGGGTGCTGAGTTAGATGCGATTGTCGATGATGCTTTGAACTTAGTTGGGATGAGCGAGTTCAAGAATCGTCCGCCACATCACCTCTCCTTTGGGCAACGCCGACGTGTAGCTGTTGCGACTGTGCTTGCGATGAAACCTGAAATCCTTGTTTTAGATGAACCTTCATCAAACCTTGATCCTGCAAGCCGCCGTGAATTAGCCGATATTTTGCGCTCACTGGACATAACAATGGTGATGGTTACACACGATCTTCCCTATGCATATGAGCTGTGTGCTCGTTCAGTTATTTTGAAGGGTGGAGTCATTGTTGCTGATGGTTCTACGCATGAAATATTGACGGATTCAGCGCTATTGGCTGCTAATCGTCTTGAACTTCCTGTTGGTTTTTCAATTCAATAATCCACGGTAGAATTAACCCGTTGGTGCGACCGCACCAAAGCACTTCCCCCAAGTGCTGACTTAGTTCAGCACTACATGCGAGTCTTATTTTCGCCCTAGCCGCCAAAAGTGCGAGCTATACCCGAGACGCGCTTGTCGTCTCGATTGGTATGCATTTCTATGTCTCTACAACCACGTATTAGCGCGCCCGGAAAAGCTCGTCGCG
>CANHFN010000010.1 GCA_947459935.1 Actinomycetota bacterium | reverse complement strand
TAGATGAATACTTCGTTGGAACGACTTCTCGTCTTGGTGGTGTTTCACTAGACATCATTGCTCAAGAAACAATTGCTCGCCACCACGTTGCATATCCGCCAGGGGGAGAAGTTCCTGGGACAAAGCGCCTACCAATAGGCGGGGAGTATCAATGGCGCCGCGAAGGTGAGCCTCACTTGTTTGATCCCCAAACTGTTTTTACTTTGCAGCATTCAACCCGCAATAAGCGTTATGACATTTTCAAGCGTTACACCGATCGTGTTAATGAACAAAGCACGCGTTTGATGACTCTTCGCGGGTTATTCCAATTCAAAGATGGTGTTAACCCGCCTATTTCAATTGATGAAGTTGAATCTATTAGCGAGATCATTAAGCGTTTTTCTACAGGTGCTATGTCCTATGGATCTGTGTCAGCAGAAGTTCACGAAACATTAGCTATAGCAATGAACCGCATTGGTGGAAAATCAAACACAGGTGAAGGTGGGGAAGAACCAGAGCGCTATCTGCCTATGGCAAATGGTGATTCAAAGCGTTCTGCCATCAAGCAGGTTGCATCTGGACGTTTTGGTGTTAACAGTAACTATTTGGTTAACAGCGATGATATTCAAATCAAGATTGCACAAGGTGCAAAACCAGGTGAAGGTGGACAACTTCCTGGAAACAAGGTTTATCCATGGATTGCAAAGGCACGTTATTCGACGCCAGGAGTTGGGTTGATCTCACCTCCACCTCATCACGATATTTATTCAATTGAAGATCTAGCTCAACTAATTCATGACCTTAAAAATGCAAACAAGAATGCACGTGTTCATGTCAAGCTTGTAGCAGAAGTAGGTGTTGGAACAGTTGCGGCCGGAGTTTCTAAGGCACATGCAGATGTTGTCCTTATCTCAGGCCATGATGGTGGAACTGGTGCATCACCTCTCACATCCCTGAAGCATGCCGGTGCGCCATGGGAATTGGGTCTTGCTGAGACACAGCAAACATTGCTACTGAACGGACTTCGAGATCGCATTGTTGTTCAGACAGATGGTCAGTTAAAGACTGGCCGCGATGTTGTTATCGCCGCATTGCTCGGTGCTGAAGAGTTTGGTTTTGCAACTGCGCCACTTGTTGTCTCTGGTTGCATCATGATGCGCGTTTGCCATTTAGACACATGCCCAGTGGGGGTCGCAACACAAAACCCAGAGCTTCGAAAGAATTTCACAGGTAAGCCTGAATTCGTAGAGACATTCTTTGAATATATTGCTGAAGAGGTTCGTGAAATCTTGGCTCAACTTGGATTCCGTACTCTGCTTGAGGCTGTTGGTCATGTTGAATTCCTAGACACACGAAAAGCTGTTGATCATTGGAAGGCGGCAGGCTTAAACCTAGAGCCACTCTTGGTACGCCCAGATGTCGATAGTCCTTTGCACAGCACCATCAAGCAAGATCATGGTTTAGATACTGCCCTTGATAATAAATTGATTGAACTCTCAGAGGCTGCGCTGGTAGGGAGTGAAGCGGTAAAAATCGATCTGCCTGTCCGAAATGTTAATCGCACAGTGGGAACAATGCTGGGTGCTGAAATCACTCGTAAGTTTGGAGCAGAAGGACTTCCAGATGACACGATCGATGTGACGCTCCATGGTTCTGCCGGACAATCATTGGGTGCTTTCATTCCTAAGGGTCTAACACTTCGCCTATATGGTGATTCAAATGATTATGTTGGAAAGGGAATTTCTGGAGGTCGCATTGTCGTGCGTCCCGATGAAAAAGCATCATTTACTTCACATGAAAATGTAATTGCTGGAAACGTTATTGGATATGGAGCAACAGCCGGTGAGATCTTCATTCGTGGTGTTGTTGGTGAGCGCTTCTGTGTTCGAAACTCTGGGGCGTTAGCAATAGTTGAGGGCATCGGTGATCACGGCTGTGAATATATGACTGGAGGAACAGTTGTAGTCCTAGGACCAACAGGCCGAAACTTTGCAGCCGGAATGTCGGGCGGTCGCGCTTTTGTTCTTGATCTGGAATCTGCCAACGTTAATACTGACATGGTGGATGTCTTAGCTGTTCCAGAAGATCAAAAAGAGATTCTTAAAGCAAATATTTCTTCATACTTTGCAGAAACTGGATCTGAGATTGCATCAATGCTCTTGAAGGATTGGCAGAAGAGTATTGGCAGAATTTCCTTAATCATGCCGCGTGATTATGCGCGCGTGCTTGCTGCAATGGAAAGAGCTGTGCGAGAAGGTTTACCGGCAGATGCACTAGTGATGGAGGTTGCGGCTAATGGCTGATCCAAAGGGATTTATGACAACTCCACGCGAGGTGCCAGCTCGCAGACCAGTGGATGTTCGCATTCAAGACTGGCGCGAGGTATATGAACCGCAAAGTTTTGAGCACCTACAAAAGCAAGCTGGGCGATGCATGGATTGCGGTATTCCTTTCTGCCATAACGGCTGCCCGCTAGGCAACTTGATCCCAGAATGGAATGACTTAATCTGGCGTGGGGACAAAGAGGAAGCGATTGCTCGTCTTCATGCAACCAACAACTTCCCAGAGTTCACTGGTCGCTTGTGTCCAGCGCCATGTGAGACTGCTTGTGTAGTTGCAATTAATCGTGATGCAGTAACGATTAAGCAGGTAGAGCTACGCACCATTGAAGAGGCATTTGATGCTGGAAATGTGAAACCAATGGCACCTGATCGCTTAACTGGCAAGACTGTTGCCGTTATCGGTTCTGGACCAGCAGGTCTTGCAGCAGCCCAACAATTAACACGAGCCGGACACACTGTTGCTGTTTATGATCGCGCAGACAAAATTGGTGGACTGCTTCGCTATGGAATTCCTGAATTCAAAATGGAAAAGCACATTCTTGATCGTCGCTTAGAGCAAATGGAGAAAGAGGGCACTCGTTTTCGCCCAGGTGTTGATGTCGGGATCGAATTAACTGGTGCTGATTTACGTAGAAAATATGATGCGATTGTGTTGGCTGTTGGTGCAACGCAGTGGCGAGATCTTCCAATTAAAGGTCGTGAGTACAAAGGTATTTATCAGGCTATGGAGTTCTTGCCGTGGGGAAATAAGCAAGCTCTCGGTGAAATTGAAACTTCACCAATTAATGTTAACGGCAAGCATGTTGTGATCTTGGGCGGGGGAGACACAGGTGCAGATTGTCTGGGAACATCAACTCGCCAAGGTGCTGCAAGTGTTACTCAACTTGAAATCATGCCACGTCCAACTGAAGAGCGTCCCTCTGGGCAACCTTGGCCGACTTATCCAATGATTTATCGTGTTTCTAGCGCGCACGAAGAAAGTGATAATCGTATGTTTGCGGTTAGCACTGAAGAGTTCCTAAGTGATGAGAATGGAAATCTTCGTGCAATAAAGATTGTCGAGACCGAGTTTAAAGATGGAAAATTCTCACCTGTGCCTGGGACAGAGAAAGAGATCAAGTGCGATTTTGTCTTTTTGGCTATGGGCTTTACTGGGCCAGAAAAATCACCTTTGCTAACCCAGCTT
This sequence comes from Actinomycetota bacterium, assembly GCA_947459935.1. Taxonomy (GTDB): domain Bacteria; phylum Actinomycetota; class Actinomycetes; order Nanopelagicales; family Nanopelagicaceae; genus Planktophila. The sequence continues at coordinate 12,368 of CANHFN010000010.1, read as the reverse complement.
GAAGTTGAACTAGATGATCGCGGCAACATTAAGCGCGATAAGAATTTCCAATCAACTGAGGAAGGCATTTTTGTTGCAGGCGATGCGGGGCGTGGTCAGTCATTGATTGTGTGGGCAATTGCTGAAGGACGAAGCACGGCCGCTGAAGTTGATAGATATCTCACTGGGCGTACGCAACTTCCAGTGCCGATTGCGCCAACTGACCGCCCATTGATGGTTTAAGGTAACGACATGCGTAGAGCGAAAATAGTGTGCACGATGGGCCCGGCAGTTGAATCTCCTGAGAAGGTTAAGGAGCTCATTGAAGCGGGCATGAATATGGCCCGTCTGAACCTCTCCCATGGAGGATATGAGGAGCATCAAACCCGTCTAGATCGAGTGCGGGCTGCAGCAAAAGAGGCAGGTAAGCCAGTTGCAATCCTTGTTGACTTACAAGGACCAAAGATACGTTTGGCACGTTTTGCCAATGGTCCACATGATTTGGAACGTGGCGATATTTTTACAATCACAACTGAAGAAGTTGAAGGCACTAAAGAACGAGTTGGAACTACTTACAAAGGATTACCTGGAGATTGCAAGCCAGGAGATCGCATTCTCATTGATGATGGAAAAGTTACCGTTGAGGTAGTTGAAGTTAAGGGCAATGATGTAGTTACAAAAGTGATTCAACCTGGCACTGTGAGCAACAACAAGGGAATTAATCTGCCTGGTGTTGCTGTTTCTGTTCCAGCATTATCTGAAAAGGATAAAGAAGATTTACGGTGGGGCCTACGTGCAGGTGCAGATTTCATCGCACTTTCATTTGTTCGAAATGCTGCAGATGTTGATGACGTCCATGCAATTATGGATGAAGTCGGAATTCGCGTGCCGGTGATCGCAAAAATTGAAAAACCACAGGCAGTTGAAAATCTTCAGGAAATCGTCAATGCTTTTGATGGCATCATGGTTGCGCGTGGAGATCTAGGAGTTGAATTACCTATTGAAGAAGTCCCTCTAGTTCAAAAGCGTTGTATTGAGCTTGCACGTGAGGCAGCAAAGCCTGTCATTGTTGCAACACAAATGCTTGATTCAATGATCACTAACTCTTCACCGACTAGAGCTGAAGCAACAGACTGTGCCAATGCTGTTCTAGATGGCGCAGATGCGTTAATGCTTTCTGGAGAAACATCTGTAGGTGCTTTTGCGATTGAAACTGTGGCAACCATGGCAAGAATTATTGCTCGCACTGAGGAAGGTGGATTCGAGATGATCCGCCCACTTCGAACTACTCCAAAGACAAAGGGTGGTGCGATAACCCGCGCAGCAGCAGAGGTGGGAGCCATTGTTGGAGCTAAGTATCTAGTGACTTTTACTCAATCTGGAGACTCTGCCCGTCGCATGGCCAGATTGCGCTCACCCATTCCAATTCTTGCATTCACTCCAGATGTTGGAACTTATAACCGTCTTGCATTGTCATGGGGAGTTGAACCTGAAGTAACTCCTATGGTTAAACACACTGATGAGATGGTCAAGCAGGCTGATACTTTGTTAATTCAATCTGGCCGCGCACTTGAGGGTGAAAATGTTGTCATTGTTGCTGGTTCGCCTCCGGGGATTCCTGGATCAACCAACGCAATGCGTGTTCACCGCGTAGGAGATGCAGTTGGTGGAGTAGTAGCGGCATACCGCTAAGATTGCTCCATCAAATGCCTCGGTACTCCAACGGTAGAGAGGGCAGTCTCAAACACTGCATAGTGTCGGTTCGAATCCGACTCGGGGCACACTAGAAACATCCTCTGTGGATGTACTTCGACTGACGAAGGGATCACCTGAAAATGAGCGTGAGAATTCTCGTTGCCGAAGATGAAGCTTTGATCCGCATGGACCTTGTCGAAATGTTGCAAGGTGCCGGCTATGAAGTGGTCGCTCAAGCCACCAATGGGCAAGAGGCAATCGATCTAGCCACTGAACATAAACCAGATCTTGCAATTCTTGATGTGAAGATGCCAATTCTTGATGGAATTTCAGCTGCTGAAAAGATTATCGAGATTGCACCTGTATTGATGTTGACCGCTTTTTCGCAAAAGGAGCTAGTTGATCGAGCTCGTGATGCAGGAGTCATGGCATATGTCGTGAAGCCATTCACCATTGGGGACCTCATGCCGGCTATTGAGATTGCTATCAGCCGACACCTGCAAATGAAGTCGTTGGCGGCAGAGGTTGCAGATCTACATGATCGACTTGAAACACGAAAATTGATTGATAGAGCTAAGGGCATACTGATGAAAGCCCTTAATCTCTCAGAGCCAGAGGCATTCTCTTGGATTCAAAGAGCGGCTATGGATCGTCGCCTTTCCATGAAGGATGTGGCAGAGGCGGTCATCAACCCCAACGCCGTACCCGATAAGTAGCCGTTAAATTCATCCCACTAAGTGAGATATTCGGCTAACTCGATTTTTGGGACTTTGAATCTATAGCGGCCAAAAATCGCTCCCAAAAAAGCATTTACCTTTCCAAAGAGGCTAGTTATGATTCGAGCAACCTTTTTGAAGATCATCTAGATATCTTTGAAACGGAACTACTAAAGGAGAAAACATGCAGAAATTCAACAAGGCAACCCTTTTGGTTGCTACTGCTGTTGCTAGCTTAGTTCTTGCTGGTTGCAGTGGAGGAGGAACAGCTTCTGGTCCTCTGAAGATTGGTTCGCTATTGCCTGAGACAGGTAGCCTTGCATTCCTTGGGCCACCAGAGTTTGCAGGAGTTGATCTAGCTGTTGCTGATATCAACGCTGCAGGTGGAGTTCTTGGACAAGACATTGAGCACATTCGTGGCGACTCAGGAGATACAAGTACTGATATCGCACAGCAGACTGCTGACTCACATATCGCAGCAGGTGTAAGTGCAATTGTTGGTGCAGCATCATCTGGAGTTTCATTCACAGTAATCGACAAGATTGCTGGCGCTGGAATTGTCCACTTCTCACCAGCTAACACATCACCAGATTTCACAAACTACGCAGATGACGGTTACTACTTCCGTTCAGCACCTTCAGATACTTTCCAGGGAGCAGTTCTTGGTCAGTTGATGGCTAAGGAAGGCGCGAAGAACGTTGTAATCCTTAACCTTGATGATGCATACGGAAACGGTCTTGCTAAGTACGCAATGGCTGCATTCACCGGAACATCAACAAACATTGTTTACAACCCACAGGCTTCAGACTTCTCAGCTGATGTTGCAAAGGCAAAGGCTGCAAAGCCAGATGCAATCGCGATCATCGGTTTTGATGAGACAGCGAAGATTTTCACTGAGCTAATCAAGCAGGGAATCGGACCGAACAAGGTTAAGACATACCTAGTAGATGGAAACCTTTCAAGCGGTGCTTACAAGGATCTACCTGCAGGAATCATGAAGGGCGTTAAGGGAACTCTTCCTGGCGTATTAGCTGGCGGAGACCTTCAGAAGCGTCTACTTGGAGTAGATCCAAATCTGACTGATTACTCATACGCTGCTGAGTCATACGATGCAGTTATATTGATCGCACTTGCAGCAGAGCAGGGTAAAGCAACGGATGGAAAGACAATCCGCGACAACCTGGTCTCTGTCTCAAAGGGTGGCACAAAGTGCACAACCTTTGCTGATTGCAAGGCGTTGATCGCAAAGGGCGAGGACATCGACTATGACGGTGTATCTGGTCCGATCGAGTTCGCTGACAATGGCGATCCTTCATACGCAACAATGGGTGTGTATGTTTACACAGCTAACGACAAGTACGTAGCACTTCCAGAAGAGTTCATCTCTGGTGATGTGCCAGCGGGCGAGTAACAAGCTAGATAAGTAGTAAGAGTGGCCCGTCGGTTATCCGGCGGGCCATTCTTATGTCCAGATAATTCAGAGTGTTTTCAGAAGTGTGGAATTGAAATTAATGTGAAGCCCTAGAGCTCACAGACCAAGCTAACTTATTTTATCTAAAGACTATTTCTTAGCGAGTGTGCCGAGGTAGAGTTCAATAACTTTAGGATCAGTAGATAGCGACTTGCCAGTTCCTTCGTAGGCATTCTTTCCTTGATCCAAGACATAGCCTCGGTCGACAATCTGTAAACATCTACGCGCATTCTGCTCCACCATAATTACGGTAACACCGATTTTATTAATTTCACGAACGCGAACAAAGACCTCATCTTGAAGGGCAGGGGAGAGGCCAGCACTTGGTTCATCCAAGAGCAACACAGATGGATCCATCATCAAAGCTCTTCCCATCGCAACCATTTGACGTTCGCCACCTGAGAGAGAACCTGCACGTTGCTTACGACGAGTTCCAAGTGTTGGGAAAAGGTCGGTAACAAAATCAAAGCGTTCAGAGAATTGACGAGGTGACTGGAACGCACCCATCTGAAGATTTTCTTCAATGGTCAATGATGGAAATACATTGTTACTTTGGGGGACAAAGCCAATGCCTCTGGCTACTAATTGATCTGCTCTTAAATTTGTGATCTCTTCGCCAGATAAGGTGACTTTACCTTCACGAACTTTAACTAAACCAAAGAGTGCCTTTAGCAGTGTTGACTTACCTGCTCCATTAGGGCCAATGATGCCGACAAGCTCTCCCTTATTGGCATAGAGATTGCAGCCATTGAGAATATTGATACCTGGTAAGTACCCTGCAACTAAATCATTGGCAGAAACCAGCGGTGAATTTGTGCTTGCGTCCATGACCTATGCCTCCTCACTAGATAGATCGGCATCGTGATGGGCACCCAGGTAAGCCTCAATGACTTGAGCATTTCCCATAACAGTCGATGGAGTTCCCTCGGCGATGATTTCTCCTTGGGCCATAACAATCACCCAATCACTAATCTCATGCACCATGTCCATATCATGCTCAACAAAAAGTACGGTCTTGCCTTCATTACGCAACTCTTTAATGTGCTCTAGGAGTGATTGCTTAAGCGCAGGATTTACACCAGCCATCGGCTCATCAAGCATCACCATTTCAGGTTCGACCATCAAAGCTCTTGCCATTTCAAGAAGTTTTCTTTGGCCACCGGAAAGTGCCGCTGCAAAATCATCTTGCTTGTCGATGAGTTTGAAGTTCTTAAGGATTGAAACCGCCTTGACTCGAATCGCTTCTTCTTGAGCGCGCCAAATCCAAGGGAAAACAGATAAGAGAACTGATTCACCCTTTTGTTGTTTTGCACCAAGTAACATGTTTTCAAGAACTGTTAAACGGTAAAGAGCTTTAGTTAACTGGAAAGTTCTTACCATTCCAAGACGGGCAACTTTATGAGGTGGGATGCCATTTAGAGCCTTGCCATTAAAACTCCATGTTCCAGAGTTTGGAGAGTCATATCCGGTGAGAAGATTGAAAAAAGTCGTTTTACCCGCACCATTAGGTCCGATAAGGGCGGTGATTGATCCACGTTGGATCTCAAGGTGGTTAACATTTACCGCTGTTAGACCACCAAACTGGCGAACAATGTTGTCAGCAATCAAGATTGGATCGGGCTTTGTTGATCCTGGTGTTTGGGCTGAGGTTAAAGCAAAGCCTGCGCCAGAGTTATGCTCTTGCATCAAGTGCCAACTCCTTCTTATCGCCGAAAATACCTTGTGGTCTAAAGATCATCAGCAGCATTAATCCAAGCCCCATGAGCATGAATCGAATCTGGCCAACCTGATTAACCCCAATGAGCCAATCTGGAATTAAGTTAGAAGAAACGCCTTCTCGAAGAATTTGTTCAATGAACACAATTAAGAACCAGAAAATCATGGCACCGACTATTGGGGCAAAGACACGGGCTGCGCCACCCAAAATCAGAACTGTGTAGGCAAAGAAAGTTAGCGCTGTTCCGTAGTTATCAGGCTGAACTGACTGGCGCGAAAGGGCGTAGACAAAGCCTGCAATAGAACCGATAGCTCCACCGATAATCAGTGACTGCATTTTGTATAAATAGACGTTCTTGCCGAGAGATCGAACAGCATCTTCATCTTCGCGAATGGCGCGCATAACGCGACCCCATGGTGAGTTGACCATAATCCACATGATGAAGGTGATGATTGCTACAAGAATCCAGCCAGTAATTACCACCCAGAGGTCATTGCCATTAAAGCGAAGGATTGGAATTGCAAGGCCACCCTTGAAAGGATTCAGGTCAAAAAACTCTTTTCCAAATTTTCCAGTAATTCCATCAGAACCACCGAGAGAGTCATTGAAGGTAGCTGAGCGAGCAACTTGTCGAACAATTTCGGCAAATGCGATTGTTACGATCGCTAAATAATCTGCACGCAATCTCAAGGTTGGCACACCAAGCAGAAGGGCAAAAATAATCGAATTGAAAATACCAATTAAGAAAGCAACCCATAGAGATAATCCAAAAGAAATTACCGGAACGGCAACACTGTAAGCACCAATTGCCAAGAATCCAGCCTGACCAAAGTTAAGTAAGCCGGTATAGCCAAAGTGCATATTCAAGCCGATTGCAGCGAGGGCGAAAATGATGGCATTGACTCCAAGAGTTGCACTTAGAGTTTGTTGAATGACAAAGAGAAAGTCCATTTAACCGATCCTCTCTTTACGTCCCAGAATTCCTTGAGGGCGAACAATCAAAATTAAGATCAGCACTACTAGTGCGCCTACATACTTCAACTCGGTTGGGATAAAAAGTGTTGATAACTGAACGAAGAGGCCAATAATTAATGAACCAACCAGTGCGCCATTTGCAGTGCCCAGGCCACCCAGTGTTACAGCGGCAAAGATCAGCAACAGCATGTCCTGTCCCATGAGGAAGCTGACTCCTTGGTTGACGGTAACGATCACGCCTGCGTAACCAGCAAGGGCTGCTCCTAAAATCCACACCGCTCGGATCACCTTTTGGACATCAATTCCTGAGGCTGAGGCGAGGGCTGGGTTATCTGCAACAGCGCGGCTGGCCTTGCCCATGCGGGTAGTGAGCAGCCACAAAGTGGCAAAGACAATAAATCCAATTCCAATAGTTGTCGTAAGAATTGATTTAGGGGTGATATTTACTAATCCAAGTTCCAAGCCCGCTTGTCCGGCGTATTGAGGAAGTTGTCGTGTATCCCCGCCAAAAAGGAAGAGGAAGAAATAACGAAGGAAAATTGCAAAACCAATTGAGACTACAAGCATTGCAATTAATCCGGTTCCACGCTTACGCAATGGTCTCCAAAGATACCTATCCTGCAAAAATCCAGAGATGAAGGCGCTGAGAATAACTGCAACCAGGGCGGCAAGGGCAACTGGAAGTTTTACTATTGCACTGAAGTAGTAAGTGAGCAGTCCTGCGAAAGTTAAAATCTCACCGTGGGCAAAATTTGTCAGACCAGTCGTTCCAAAAATGAGGTTAAGACCCAAGGCTGCTAACGCAATGATCAGACCTAAGATCAATCCATCAACAGTTAGTTGGGCTGATCGCTCAAGTCGTGTTGCTTTTTCAACTCCAGGTCCTATTGGAAAGAGAAGACGTAATTCCACGCCCGTCATAAATACATTTGCCTTAATCGTGCCTTTTTTGGGATCAGTTAATGCTTGCCCCGATGGTAGATCGCCTTCATTAATAGTCGCGGCATATGTTCCCTTAGCTGTTACAAGAACTTCCCATGCACCAAGAGAATCAGTTACTACTTTCGCACTAAAGCCATCTGGGCCGGCAATTGAAACGTTAACACCTGAAATTGGTTTTTCAGCAGAATCAATAATCACACCGTAAAGTTTTGTAGTTTCGGCCGCATGGGCAGGTGAGGCAATTGATGAGAGCGCCGCTGTTGCTGTAATTAGCGCGATATACACAAGAATAAATCGGGCGCTTAACTTCTTTCTTGTGAACTTCAAGTCGCGCTCCAAATCTTGAGTAAGTGCATCACTGGGATGCATCAGGGCTGCTCTTAGCTCCTAGATGACCTACCTTAACTAAAGGACCTAGACCTCGGCAAGGATTAAGCAGGTAATACGTGCGGTGCAGGTTCTTTGGCCTGATTCATCTGAAATCACAATTTCATAGGAGCACAGCGTCTTACCCAGTGATATTGGCGTGGCAACGGCTGTAACAAGGCCTGAACGAGCAGAACGGTGATGAGTGGCATTTATATCAACGCCAACTACTCGTCTAGTTGGACCTGCATGGATTTGTGCCCCAATAGATCCCAAGGATTCAGCCAGTACAACATTTGCCCCACCATGGAGTAGTCCAGCGGGCTGCGTATTTCCCTCAACAGGCATGGTCGCAACAAGCCGCTCAGCAGATGCTTCGATTATTTCTATGCCCATTTTGATTCCAAGGTCGCCATTGCCGCGTGCCTTAATTAATGCCAGTAAATCCTGTTGCGTCATGAGTCAATCATAACTTGTTATCTAGGATGGGGGCCATGTCTGGCGCATCTAAGAGAGTTCTCCTTATTGATGGGCACTCCATGGCATATCGAGCATTCTTTGCTCTACCTGCGGAGAACTTCACGACTGCCCAGGGCCAGCACACCAATGCTATCTACGGTTTCGCAACGATGTTGCTTTCACTTCTCTCATCGGAGAAACCTACCCACGTTGCCGTTGCATTTGATGTCTCCCGCAAAACCTTTAGATCCGAGATCTTTCCGGAGTACAAGGCCAATCGCGCTAAGACACCCGATGAATTTAGGTCACAAATGTCCTACCTTCATGAACTCGTATCCGCTTTTGGCATTACCTCATTTGAAGTTGAAGGTTTTGAAGCTGACGACATTATTGCAACTATTGCAAAGCAGGCTGAACGCGAAAATGCGGAAGTATTTATCTGCACAGGAGATCGTGATTCATTTCAGTTAGTCAATGAAAAGACAACTGTTTTGTATCCAAAGCGCGGAGTGAGTGATTTAACGCGCATGACACCTGATGCGGTGCAAGAAAAATATGGGATGAGTCCTGAGCAGTATCCAGATTTCGCCGCATTACGTGGAGACCCAAGTGACAACCTGCCATCGGTTCCAGGTGTTGGAGAAAAGACCGCTGCAAAATGGATCGTTGAATATGGCTCTCTTCATGAATTAATTGCCAACATAGATAAATTAGGCGGCAAAGTAGGGCAATCTCTCCGTGATTCAGTAAACCATGTCATTCGAAACCGTGAATTGACGCAACTCGTTGCAAATGTTCCTTTAGAACTAAGTATTGATGCACTCGCCTGGGCTGGTGTGGATGAGAAGAACATTGGCCCTCTATTTGAGAAATTAGAGTTCAAGACACTTCAAGATCGCATGAAACCCATTTTGCTTAAAGGAACTGCTCCAGCAGTTGATTCTGAATACGAGTTATTTGCCGCTGAGATGAGCGAAGGCGTGCTGACTCATGAAGAAGCCTCACAAAAGATTGCCCAGCACAAAGGGGAAATCGCAATTGCTTTTGAATTGGTTGAAGAAAAGCTGCACCGTTATGCAATTGCCTTAACACCTGATGTTGTCTTTTTGGTTCACTCATCAGTAATGGGGGAGTGGGCTACTGATGTGAAAGTTCAGAAGATGGCACATGACGCCAAGTCCCTTGCCAGATCGACTTCTTTAAGAGGTGTCTATTTTGACACATCCCTTGCCGCATATCTTGTTAACCCAGGAGTAAGAAGCCAAGACTTAAAGGATATTCAAGAACGTTGGGGTGATGGATCAAGAATTAATGAGGCTAGTGCGGAGCAATTTCTTTTGACGTCAGCACGAGCAATGTTCACATTGCGCGATTCTCTGACCCGCGAATTGAAAGAAAGAAATTTGTGGGATCTTTTTGTGACCATGGAACTTCCTGTGGCGGATCTGTTGGCGCGCATGGAATCGATTGGGATATCGGTCAACAAAAAGAAATTAGATGAGCTTGCAGCCTTTTTTGAAGGGGAAGTAAAGCGTGAAACGAAGGCGGCTCATGAAGCAGTGGGTCATGAGTTTAATGTTGCCTCTCCTAAGCAACTACAGGTTGTTTTGTTTGACGAACTGAATTTACCGAAAACTAAGAAGATTAAGACTGGTTACACAACAGATGCTGAAAGTCTCGATTGGTTACATCAAAAGAGCGGGCACCCTGTTCTCACTTCCTTATTACGGATACGTGAAACCAAGAAACTTGGAAGCACGGTTGAAGGATTGATTGCAGAAATTGCAAAGGATGGTCGGATACACACCCATTTCCAGCAGACTGTCGCAGCTACTGGTCGGCTTTCATCTACGGCTCCAAATTTACAGAACATTCCAGTTCGAACAGAAGAGGGAAGAAGAATCCGAGATTGTTTTACCGTTGGTAAAGGCTATGTTGCATTGCTGACTGCAGATTACAGCCAGATTGAAATGCGCATCATGGCTCACTTATCGCATGATGAAAAGTTGTTGGCGGCATTTGCATCAGGTGAAGATCTACATGCAACTGTTGCTGGACTTGTGTTTGGTGTGAAGCCATCTGAAGTAGATCCTGAAATGCGTCGTCAGATGAAAGCGATGTCATATGGACTTGCCTATGGTCTTTCTTCTTATGGTCTTGCTGCTCAGTTAGATATCACCCCTCCTGCAGCTCAGCAATTAATGGATACGTACTTTGAGAGATTCGGTGGTATTCGTGACTACTTACAAGTTGTTGTTGAACAGGCACGCAAAGTTGGATATACCGAAACAATCATGGGCCGCCGTCGATATCTGCCTGATTTAATGCATGACAACCGTCAGCGTCGTGAGGTTGCCGAGCGCATGGCATTAAACGCTCCAATTCAGGGTTCGGCTGCTGACATTATTAAGTTAGCCATGCTCAATGTTCAAGCGGCAATTGAAAGTGAAAAACTTGAATCTCGATTGCTCTTGCAGATTCATGATGAGTTGATTTTGGAAGTTATAGCAGGTGAAGAAGAAAGAATCACAGAATTGGTTAAACGTGAAATGGGTGCTGCATATCCACTAAAAGCACCTCTAGATGTCAATGCCGGCCTGGGTCTTACCTGGCACGAAGCAGCGCACTAACTACTTTACTTCGTTAGAAATATCTTTCATTGCTTGAAGGTCTTCTTCGTCGGTTGGAATGTCATTAGCAGCACTCAAACGCCCTCGACCAGTAGATAAGATGATTAATCCCATGCCAATCATTATTGGCAACATTGCTAAACCTATTCTCGGTGAGAGAGTTTCAGAAACGACTCCGCCAACAGCAGCACCAACCGCCATGAATGATCCTTCAACACTCCAAATCCAACCAAGGGATGCTGTTTGAGAACCCTTAGGTCTTACCGCTTCCAGAACTTCAAAGTAGAAAACTTGTACCGCTCCACCTAGGAAACCAATGCATGCACCTAAGAGTGCCATGCTCCAATCAGGATATGTGAAAGCTATTGGGATGCAGGCAATCAACCAAAAAAAGTAAGCACGTCGTAATGCAGAAAGTGGTGCAAGTTTTTTGGAAACCAATCCACCTAGTAATCCACCAACTACTGTTGCTGCACCAAAGGCTGCAAAAATCCATGCAACGCGATGTTGTACTCCTTCTTGGGTTGCAAAGGCGGGCACAGCAACATCGAATACGCCCCAACCAAAACCAATAAAGCAGCCTTCAAACATAAGTAGCTGAATTGCGCGATCTTGCCAAAGTTTCTGCTGATTTTTCTTTTTCTTTTCAGGAATCCAATCTCGGGAAGCTGGTGTGAGAGATAGTGCGACACCACCTATGAGCATCAGCGCGGCAACAGTTCCCAATCCATATCCTGGATGTGAAGAAAGGGAAAGTGCGGTGATAACTACTGGGCCGATGACAGATGTGCTGCTCATCATGGATGAATCAAATGCATAGGCGGTTCTCAGATACGAATCTGGAACTATGTCTTTCCATAATGGACGTACCGAGAGATTAATTGGTGGTGCGGTGATTCCTAAAATAAATGCTGAAATTAGAATAGATTGACGTGATTCCATGGTGTTCAACAAAATTATGAGTGCGGCGTAGAGAGGTACCAAAATTCGGATTGGCCATTTTTGGCCAAAGCGGTCCATGACAGAGCCTCGAATTCCTGCAGTCAGTGAACCAGCAAGTGAATTCAAACCAATGGCAAAACCGGCGATAGCAATCGAGCCAGTCTCTTGTTCTGCTTTAAAAAAGATTCCGAGCCCGATCATTGAGTACGCCAAACGTGCAGGAAAGGCACTTAGTCCCAGTCTGATTACTTGAGGAAAGCCAAAAAGCTCTTTATATCTGTTCATGAGGATTTCCAGTCTAGCCAGTACGCTCAAAGAAGTGAGTGGATTTGCCCTTATGAGCGTGCAAACCGTACCCTTGCCCTTCAGCCGCGAAAGCGGGAACTACTACTTTCTATCCCTACGGAGCACAATTGTCTACACCACAAATTGCAGTAAATGACATCGGATCAGCTGAAGATTTTCTAGCAGCAATC
>CANHFN010000009.1 GCA_947459935.1 Actinomycetota bacterium | reverse complement strand
GTGGGATCTTCTAAAAAGTATGACTTTGCAGCCCACCACAACATTCACTTCGGAGAATCTTGGGATGGCGTCTTTGATGAGCTCATTAAGAAGAAGCAGCTGATGAGTGATCCAAGTGTGTTGGTAACAATTCCTTCACTAGATGACCCATCCTTAGCTCCTGCTGGAAAGACTTCGTACTACGTTCTCTTTCCTACTCCTAACCTCACTGCAGATATTGATTGGACCAAGCAAAGCAAGCCATACCGCGATCACATGGTCGAAACTCTCGAACAACGTGGTTACACCGGTTTTGGCGATGCTATTGAAACCGAAGTTGTTACAACTCCGCTTGATTGGAAAAATCAAGGAATGGAGCAAGGTGCACCATTTGCTAGCGCGCACACCTTCTTCCAAACAGGTCCATTTAGACCACGCAACATGGCAGCTGGAATTGAAAATGTTGTCTTTGCTGGATCAGGAACACAACCTGGTGTTGGTGTTCCAATGGTTTTGATTTCAGGTCGTCTTGCCGCAGAGCGCATTGTGGGTCCGGTTAAGTAAATGGATGAGTTAACCGCTGCAGGAATCACAGATCCTGATCTGCGTGCATCTTATGAAGAGTGCAAGCGGTTAAACGCCCTACATGGCAAGACCTATTTCCTAGCCACTCTTTTGCTGCCAAAGGCAAAACGTCCCTTTGTTCATGCGCTGTATGGTTTTGCACGCTATGCAGATGAGATCGTTGATGATTTGGCATCTGAATTAAGTGTTGAAGAAAAAGCAGAAGCATTAAGTACTTGGGGCAATACAGTTTTGGCTGATCTCAAAAGGGGCACTAGCCAAGATCATGTCGGTCGTGCCTTGATCGACACAGTTAAGCGCTTCGATATCCCGCATGAACACTTTGAAGCATTCTTACATTCAATGACAATGGACTTAACAGTCCAGGAATATGAAACATATGAAGATTTATTGGAGTATGTCTATGGCTCTGCAGCAGTTATTGGACTTGAGATGGTGCCAATCCTTGGGCCATTACATAAGGATGCATTTGGCGCTGCTGAAAAACTAGGGATTGCATTTCAATTAGCTAACTTCATTAGAGATGTTGACGAAGATTTAGATCGTGGTCGCGTATACCTGCCGATAAAAGAGTTAGCCCATTTTGGCGTTACCCGCGAAATGCTTGAAGAGCGGGTGTTAACACCTGAAATCATTGAGGCCTTGAAGTTTCAGATTGCTCGGGTCCGACAGTTACAGGCCGAAGCTGCTCCTGGCATAGCAATGTTGGAGGCAACAAGTCGTCCATGTATAGAAGCGGCAAGTACTTTGTATTGCGGGATTGTGGATGAGGTAGAAAAGATTGGTTACGACATTTTCAATCAGCGAGCAAAGACTTCTAAGGCTCGCCGTATTCGTGTTGCTGGCGGGGCTTTCATTAAGCGCCAGTTCATTTCACGCTAGAGTATCGACCACGGGAGCCGTAAAGGCTGAGAGGGTTTGAAATTCAGACCGACCGATTGACCCGTCCGATAATGCGGACGCGGAAAGGAATACATTGTGTCAACCACTTTATTTACTGCTTGGGGCTATGACGTCTCCCTTTTGGAATTCATCGCAGCAATCATTTCATTTGTTGGTGTGTGGCTTGGAACAACGGGAAAACGCATTACCTGGCCTTGGTGGGCTTTAAGTAGTGCTCTTTATGGAATTTTCTACTATCAAGCAGAATTCTTTGCTAGCTCACTGCTACAGATCGCATTTGTTGTGGCAGCAGTATTTGGTTGGTTCGGATGGGCCCCAACAGGTGCCGTTCCAGGAACTCTGTCAGTTCGAAATCGTCAATACATTGCGATCGGAACTATTGTAAGCGTTTCAATTCTTTCGCCGCTTTTATCAAATATTGGAGCTACGGCAACCTGGACAGATGCATTCATACTTGTGGCAAGTTTAACCGCGCAAGTGCTGATGATTTATGAAAAGTTTGAAGCGTGGATTATTTGGATAATTGTGAATGTAACCGCAACGACCCAATTCTTGATTTTTGAGTATTGGTTCACCGCTCTTTTGTATGCCGTATTCACTGTTGTTGCCGTAATCGGCTTGAAGCGTTGGCATGACTCTCTTAGCAATTGATGGTCCAGCTGGTGCGGGTAAAACTACTTTTGCCGCAAAGCTAGAGGCGGAATTGTCCTTGAAGGGCACGGTAAAGGTTATTCACATGGATGACCTCTATAACGGTTGGGAGAATGCTTTAAGTAATGCTCTTTCAGAGATCTTAGATCGAATCACCACCGCCCACCTTGCCGGAAGAGAATTTTTCATTAAAAAGTTCAACTGGCACACCATGCAATTTGATACCGAAGAAATTGTTGCACCCACTGATTATTTGATTATTGAAGGGGTTGGGGCTGCTCAGCAGATTGTTCGTGAGTCTGGAGCAACTACCTATTGGTTTGATATTGAACCCGAGGTCGGTTTACAACGTGTATTGAATCGAGATGGAGCACAGATCGAAGTGCAAATGCGTCAATGGCAAATAGATCAAGATAAACACTTTGAGCGGGATGAAACCCGTGAAAACTGCGAGTTTAAACTCACTTCATAACTGTTTTGGGCGCGCCCTGAACCTTTGTTGTGGGCCTACTCCATAAAATCTGCATATGTCTGATCTGACCGGTGAGCTCATTGATGGGCGGTATCAATTACTGCGTCAAGTCGCTAACGGTGGCATGGCAACAATTTATGAAGCACTAGATACCCGTCTTGACCGCAAAGTTGCAGTCAAGATCATGCACGCACATTTGGCCCAAGATGAAGCATTCGTGTCGAGATTTATTCGTGAGGCTAAAGCTGCAGCAGCTTTGACACATCCAAACATTGTTGCGGTGCAGGATCAAGGATGGAATCAAGGTGGAGTGCCAGCCGTCTTTTTGGTGATGGAGTTAATTGAAGGTCACACGCTTCGAGATTATTTGAATGAACGCGGTCGCTTTGAAATTAAGGATGCACTCAATTACCTAACTCCTATCTTGTCGGCCCTTTCTGCTGCCCATGACTTAGGAATTGTGCATCGAGACATCAAGCCTGAAAATATCCTGATCTCAAAAGATGGAAGAATCAAAATTGCAGATTTCGGTTTGGCCCGAGGCGAATTAATCGGTACGACGATGACGGCAGAGTCCAGTGTGATCCTAGGAAGTGTTTCCTACCTTTCTCCTGAGCAGGTTCAACGCGGCATTGCAGATTCTCGAAGTGATGTCTATGCAGCCGGAATTGTTGCCTATGAAATGTTTACCGGGGAAAAACCATTTAGCGGCGATTCCCCCATTCAGATTGCCTACATGCATGTGAACGAGGTAATCCCTCGACTGCGCAGCAAGCGCAAGGAGATCCCACAAGCACTCGATGAGTTGATAGCAAGTGCTACATCAAAAAATCCAGATGATCGCCCTCGCACAGCCGGTGAATTCTTAGCCCGTTTACACACAATCCAAATTGAGCTTGACCCAAAAAAGAGTCAATTAGATCTTGGTTTGGACTTACCAGTTGAGCCTATCCGCGAGAAGGTGCGGAAAAAGGAAAAGGCATTACCCGTAAAGGAAGAAACTGTTGAGGTTAAAGAAACCACTCGGGAAATAAAGCGGCGTGAAGAAAAGAAAAAGCGGGCCAGTGCCAGAGTTCGTAGAAATCGAAAAGTTGCCCTGATACTGGCAATTGCACTCGGTGTGGGTGGCTGGTGGACACTTGTTGGCCCTGGTTCACGTGTAGTTGTGCCTTCAACAGTTGGTGGTAGCTATGACGAAGCAGTTTCCACATTTACTCCTTTGGGATTAACAGCCGTTATCTTGGAAAAAAGATTTGATGAAGAGATCGCCAAGGGAAAAATTATCGAGTCTGTGCCACCTGGCGGAGGAAAAGTAGAAGCTGGTGGCAGTGTTGAGTTAATTATTTCTAAAGGTCCAGAGCGTTACACAATTCCATTAGTAGCGGGCTTAACACCTGAGGCAGCAAAAGGTGCCATCACTAAGTTCCCATTAACATTTGGAACCATAACTGAAGTATTTGACTCAGAAGTTCCCAAGGGATTTGTAATTTCAGCAACGCCAAAGTCAGGTGCAACTGTAAAGCGAGATACAAAAGTTAATTTGCTAGTTTCAAAGGGTATAGAACAAATTGCACTTGCCTCTTATGTTGGCAAAAGTGGTGAGCAAGCGCTCAATGAGTTAACGGAGGCTGGATTTAATGTTGAGTCCGGATACGCATTCAACGAAACGACACCAGAGCTTGCAGTTATTTCACAATCTCCGGCTGGCGGCGTTAACGTCAATAAGGGTGAGACTGTAAAAATCATTATTTCTAAAGGGCCTCGTTATACCTACATTCCAAAAACCATCATCACCATGGAAGCACAGACAGGTAAAGAGATGCTTGAATCCCTGGGTTTGAAGGTCAAGGTTGTCACCATTGGAAAAGCAAAAAAGAAGGTTGTAAAGAGTGTTTCTCCAGCAGTTAACACTAAGGTTTTGCGTGGAAGTTTGGTGACGATTACCGTAGGGTGAGCCAATGTCAACGCCAGTAAAGAAACCTCGTATCGGTGCCCACACCCCTACTACTGGCGGAATGGCGAAAAGATCCATCGCCTACGCGCAAGAAATTGGCGCAGAAGCGATTCAGGTTTTTGCATCAAGTCCACGAACCTGGGCGATGCCGGAAGCAAAACCAGAGTTAGATGATGCCTTCAAAATCAAAGCAACAGAATTAGATATTGAGACCTATGTTCATGCCCCGTTCCTAATCAATTTGGGTTCACCTACAGAGGCAACATATTTGAATTCATTAGCCTCAACGAAATACTCCCTTCAAAGAGGTGCAGATATTGGCGCTCTGGGCGTGGTAATTCACACAGGGTCGGCCGTTGATGTTAACCATGTTGAAAAAGCATGGAAGCAGATTCATGAAGGCATGATGCCGATTTTGAATGCACTCGGTGATGACGCACCGTACTTGTTGTTAGAACCAACTGCTGGCCAAGGCCAATCCTTGGTTAAGAAATTAGATGACCTAGCTATGTATTTGAAGGCACTTGAATATCACCCAAAGGTTGGTATCTGTCTTGATACCTGCCATGTTTTTGCGGCAGGACATGACATTTCTGTTAAAGGTGGAATGACGGCAACAATAGATTTACTAGTTGAGGTAGCAGGATTAGAAAGATTTCAGTTAGTGCACGCAAACGATTCAATGGATGTGTGCGGAGCACTCAAGGACCGGCACCAGAATATTGGTGAGGGACATATTGGAGTAGATCCATTTAAGGAACTGCTCTCTCATCCAGCTGTGGCAAATGCACCTTTGATCCTTGAGACTCCAGGAATGGAACCAGAACACGGTAAGGAAGTTGCGTTACTGAAGAAATTGCGTGGCTGATGTCTTCTCGCCATCAATTGCAGTTAAAGCTTGCACCATGGGCGCTCCTATCCGTGGCTGCAGCCTGGGGATTTGCCTTCCTAATCATGAAGGATGCAATCAAAGATCAGGGTGTTAACGACTTTCTTTTCACTCGTTTTACCTTGGCTGTTGTCGTGATGCTTCTGATTCGCCCTCAAACAGTTAAGTTTTTCAACAAGGATTTATTGCAGCGTGGCTCCTTAGCTGGAGTGTTTCTAGGTCTTGGCTATATCGCACAAACTCTTGGCCTTGAGCGGACTGGCGCGGCAGTTACTGGTTTCATCACTGGTTTATATGTTGTCTTAACCCCAGTTCTGGCTTGGCTTGTGCTGAAAGAAAAAATCACGCGCTTTGTGTGGCTGTGCATTATGGTCGCAACGGTTGGTTTGGGATTACTCTCGATTAAAGGTTTCTCGGTCGGTATTGGAGAAATGTTTGTGCTGGCAAGTGCATTTCTATTTGCTGCCCACATCATTGCGCTGAGTAAATGGTCATCAGGTCGAGATGTTTATGCAATGACAATTGTCCAACTAGCTATGTGTGCAATTTTGTCAGGAATTGCCTCAATTCCAGGAGGTTATTCACTACCTCCTGATTCTGGTGTGTGGGCGGTTGTTGTTTTCACCGCGATCTTTGCAACTGCAATCGCCTTCATAGTTCAAACCTGGTCACAGGCACACATGAGTGCGACAAAGGTTGCGGTAATTTTGACTACTGAAGTTGTCTTTGCTGCACTCTTTGCAATTCTCTTCGGAGGTGAAGTGCTCACAGTTCAGAGTGCTATCGGTGGAGTGCTAGTCATTGTTGCTATGTATTTGATTGTGCTCAAGGAACAGAAGTAGGCTGCTGTCATGGCGATAGATCTTCGAAGCGACACCGTCACCCGACCGTCTGCAGCAATGCGTGATGCGATCGCTAGCGCACCTGTTGGCGATGATGTTTATAGCGACGATCCAACGGTTAACTCACTTGAAGAACGAGTTGCTGCCTTGTTTGGCAAAGAAGCAGGCGTGTTTACGCCAACTGGATCACTTGCCAATCAACTAGCCATCCGCATGTTGGTGGCACCCGGTGAGGAATTGATTGCAGAAACAAACAGCCACATTGTTCGCGCCGAGCTTGGCGCAGCTGCTGTTTTTAGTGGGATAACAACCAGAACATTTCCAGCAAAGAATGGACTTTTAAAGGCAGCTGATGCTCTCGAGATTGCACGTCCCAATAGCGGCCCATACCTGGTATCCACAACTGCTATTGCCGTAGAAAACACACATAATTTTGGTGGCGGAACAGTTCAACCTATCTCTGAAATTGCAGCCCTTCGCAAAGGGGCAAATGAACTTGGCTTGGCTTTGCACTTAGATGGTGCTCGCATCTGGAATGCACATGTTGCATCAGGAGTTTCCTTTGCGGAGTATGGAAAATACTTTGAAACAATTTCAGTCTGCTTTTCTAAAGGCTTAGGCGCACCTGCTGGCTCGATGATGCTTTCTACAAAGGAACAGGTTGCAAAGGCTCGCGTGTGGCGAAAGCGTTATGGCGCTGGAATGCGACAAATCGGTTTGCTCGCAGCAGGAGCCCATTACGCATTAGATAACAACATAGATCGCTTGGTTGAAGACCATCGTCGTGCTAGGGAAATAGCTGTTGCAATTGCTGCCATCGATTCTTCACTGATTGATCCAGCAACTGTTGAGACAAATATTGTTGGCTTAGATCTTGCAGCCCTACCCATTACTGCTTCAGAGCTTGCCCAGCGATGCCGCGATGCAGGTTTGTGGATTAGCGCTCTTGGTCCTAAGTATGCTCGTTTAGTCACGCATTTAGATTTTGATGATTCTCAATGCCAAGAAGCGATAGAGATTTTAAAGAAAGCCCTCGTGGCTTAGTAGCCACTGTTTCTTTTCAACACCGTAAGCATAATTTCCTAACGCTCCCCCGGTTTTTACAACTCTGTGACATGGAACGACAAGCATGATTGCATTATTTGCACAGGCACTTCCTGCCGCTCTTACCGCTGCCGGTGAACCTGCTTTTTCTGCAAGGTCGGAATATGACCAAGTTTTTCCAGGTGCAATCTTGCGCATCGCTTTCCAGGCTGCTTGTGAGAAAGCAGCTCCAGGTTGGCGAACTTGAATGCCATTGATAGCAGTTAAGTCACCGTCGAAGTAATCTTTGATGAGATCTGAAATCACCGGAATTGATTTAACTACCTTCGCATCCGGGCCTGCCTTAAAGGCTGAAACGGTGGAAAGGTTTGCACCAATTAAGATTTGATCATCTGCTAACAAGTTGAGTGTGCCAACTGGGGTTTTGTGTGAAGTGATTAAAAGAGGCACGGAGCAAAATTAGCGATCGCGCAACATTTCGGCAACTAAAAATGCGAGTTCAAGAGATTGCGCATGGTTTAGACGGGGATCGCAGGCTGATTCATAACGTGAAGCCAAATCCTCATGTGAAATCTCTTCGCCGCCGCCAACGCACTCAGTGACATCATCGCCAGTTAGTTCTATATGAACTCCACCAGGATGAGTTCCTAAGGCTTTGTGTACTTCGAAAAATCCTTTTACTTCATCCATCACATCATCAAAGCTGCGGGTTTTGTAGCCGCTCGGTGCTTCATAGGTGTTTCCGTGCATCGGATCGCACACCCACAAGACCTTTGCCCCTGACTTAGTCACACCATCTATTAGAGCAGGCAGGATCTCACGAATGTTCTTAGCACCCATGCGTGTAATAAAAGTAATACGGCCTGGTTCGCGATTTGGATCTAACTTCTCGATCAAGGCAAGTGCATCAGCAACAGTTGATTTTGGACCAAGCTTGATGCCAATTGGGTTACGAACCTTGGAAGCAAAATCAACATGTGCACCATCTAGTTGTCGTGTGCGCTCACCTATCCAGATGAAGTGGCCTGAAACATCGTAGGCATCCCCAGTACGTGAATCAATACGAGTCAGGGCCTTTTCATACTCCATGATGAGCGCTTCATGACTTGAAAAGAAATCGACAGATTTAAAACTTGCTGGATCAACGCCGGCAGATTGCATAAATGCTAAGGCGCGACCAATTTCACTTGCCATCTTTTCGTAACGCTCGCCAACTTTAGAATCACGAATAAATCCCTTATTCCATTCATGGACTTGGCGAAGATCGGCAAAACCACCTTGGGTAAATGCACGGACCAAGTTAAGAGTTGCAGCAGATGTGTTATAGACGCGTACTAGGCGTTGTGGATCAGGTGTTCGTGAGCTTTCAGTGAATTCAATGTCATTCACAGCATCTCCGCGATATGCCGGCAGAGTGACATCACCGCGTGTTTCAAAATCATTTGAACGAGGCTTTGCAAACTGGCCCGCCATACGACCGACCTTGATCACCGGCAGACTTGAGTAATACTGAAGCACCGCTGCCATTTGTAGAATTGTTTTGATTCGGTTACGAATTGAATCGGCGGTAGCTGCAGCAAATGTTTCTGCGCAATCTCCGCCTTGCAACCAAAATGCTTTTCCTTCTGCTGCGAGCGCAATGCGCGCCTTTAAGTCATCACATTCACCAGCAAAGACAAGCGGTGGCAAAGCCTTAAGTTGGGCCACCGCAGCTTTGACCTGCTCCCCCTCTGGTCCACCTGGCCATGCTGGTTGCTGAGCAGCAACAAGGCCAGGTGTGAACAAAGAGTCTAATTGTGAGGTCATCGGAGAAGTGTAGAGAGTTCGAAAGTAATCGCGCGAGGCAATTATCCGAAGAAGATCTCTGACTCCTTGTATAGCTCTAGAGGAACTGTCTTTAACTTCTCAGTTGCAGATGCCAAAGGGACGCGAGCGATGTTTGTACCGTGAAGTGCAACCATCTTGCCCCAGTCTCCTTCATGAGCGGCTGTAATTGCGTGTAAGCCAAAGCGAGTAGCAAGAACACGATCAAATGCGGTTGGAGTTCCACCACGTTGGATGTGACCCAAGACTGAGGTGCGGGCTTCCTTGCCTGTCTTTTCCTCGATCTGGCCTGCTAACCAATCACCAATTCCTGAGAGCTTCACATGGCCAAATGAATCAAGGGTCTGATCCTTCACAACCATGTCGCCATCTTGAGGGATCGCACCTTCAGCGATAACAATGATTGGTGCGTAGTGAGACTTAAAGCGAGACTCAACCCATTCACATACCTTGTCCACAGAGAACTTTTGCTCTGGAATCAAAATACATGTGGCACCACCGGCAAGACCTGAATGCAATGCGATCCAGCCTGCGTGACGTCCCATAACTTCAACAATGAGTGCACGGTGATGTGACTCTGCAGTTGTGTGAAGGCGATCAATTGCCTCGACAGCAATGTTTACCGATGTATCAAAGCCAAATGTGTAGTCAGTGTTATTTAGATCGTTATCGATTGTCTTTGGAACGCCAATAACTTTTACACCAAGTGCGTCAAGCTTTGTTGCAACACCCAAAGTGTCTTCGCCACCAATTGCGATCAACGCATCAATGCCAGCTTTTTCTAGATTTTCCTTAATCTTCTCTACGCCACCATCGATCTTGAATGGATTTGTGCGTGATGAACCGAGAATAGTTCCACCGCGAGGCAAAATTCCGCGAGTAGTTTCGATAGTAAGAGGCATGGTTAGACCCTCAAGAGGTCCCTTCCATCCATCACGGAAACCGACAAACTCGTGACCGTACTCTTTAACACCCTTACGAACCACAGCACGAATAACTGCATTTAATCCAGGGCAGTCTCCGCCGCCAGTGAGGACACCAATACGCATGATTAACTCCAACAATTTTATTGTTTAGTGAAGTGGCCCTGAATTTTCCTGCCACTTATGGTCAACGCTGACTGGCACAGTCTAGCCATCCCATATCCCTAATTCACAACTCTTAGCCTCACATATTAAAGAGGCGTTTTTATGGGCGGGGGTTAGACGGTAACGCGGACACCTTTACCGACAATTACGATACCTCCGGCACTTACTGTAAAGCGTTCCCGATCACGTTCTAGGTCCACGCCAATTTGTGCGCCAGGGTCTACTACAACACTCTTATCTAAGATGGCTTTGCGAATAATTGCACGATCACCAATTTTTACTGAAGGCATTAAGACAGAGCCTTCGACAATTGCTGCTTTTCCAACAGAAACATCATAAGAAACCACGGATCCGTGCAGGATGCCACCTGCAACAATCGAGCCTGCACCCACGATTGAGTCATGTGCTGAACCGCCTTCACTGAATTTAGCTGGCGGCAGTGATGGTGGGTTAGTAAGCAACGGCCACTGACGATTATATAAATTAAAAATTGGATGAACTGAAACTAAGTCCATGTGTGCATCGTAATAAGCATCAATAGAACCTACATCTCGCCAATAACCTTTATCGCGTTCTGTTGCACCTGGCACAACATTATGCGCAAAGTCATAAACCTTGGCAACGCCCATGTTTGTTAGATAAGGAATGATGTTGCCGCCAAGATCATGACGAGATTCCAAATCCTCAGAATCAATAATTAACGCTTCTTCCATGACATCGCGCTTAAAAATGTAATTACCCATCGACACCAAACATAGATCTGGATGGCCAGGCATAGCTGGTGGGTTACTTGGCTTTTCATGAAATGCTTTTATGGTTATTCCATCATCTGCTAATTCAATAACTCCAAATTCATGTGCCTCAGAGCGCGGCATGCGAATTGCAGCAACTGTTACACCCGCTCCTGATTCAACATGTTGTTCAAACATCTGCATAGGATCCATGCGATAGACGTGATCTGCACCAAATACCAAAACATGCTTTGGGTCTTCATCATGAATTAAATTAAAGTTTTGCAAAATTGCATCAGCGCTGCCTGTATACCAACGTGGACCTAAGCGTTGTTGCGCTGGAACAGGAGTGATGTAGTTACCAAGAAGTGATGACATACGCCAGGTAGTTGTTATGTGACGGTCGAGAGAGTGAGATTTATATTGAGTCAAAACCGCAATTTTGAGCATGTTTGCATTGGCAAGATTTGATAAAACAAAGTCCACTAAACGATATGAGCCACCAAATGGGACGGCAGGTTTTGCACGATCTGCAGTAAGGGGCATAAGACGCTTGCCCTCGCCACCAGCAAGCACGATGCTGAGTGGAAGTTGCAGTTTAGCCATGGCTTAACGATAGCCTTTGAACCTTGACGAAGGAAGAGGAATTACACCAAATGAGCGCGCTAAATGTAGGCATCGTTACTAAGGAGTGGCCGCCTGCTATTTACGGTGGCGCCGGGGTTCATGTTCTTCAGTTAACGCAAGCTCTTCGCACAATCAAGGATGTTCATGTTGATGTCCACTGTTTTGGTGGAAAAAGAGATGATGCTTTTGGGTACTCTTTACCTGCAGGTTATGCAGATGCCAATCCTGCGGTGCAAGCACTAGCTATCAACCTTGAGATGGCAACTCATTTAGGTCATGTTGACCTTGTTCACTCACACACTTGGTATGCAAATATGGCTGGTCATATCGCATCTCTCCAACACGGAATCCCCCACATTGCTAGCGCCCATTCACTTGAGCCATTGCGTCCGTGGAAAGCAGATCAACTAGGTGGTGGATACCGGATTTCATCGTGGGCAGAAAAAACTGCTTTTGAAGCTGCTGCTGCAATTATCGCAGTCAGTGATGGAATGCGCGCCGATGTCTTGGCTGCATACCCTTCCGTAAATCCTGCAAAAGTTGTAACGATTCGAAATGGAGTAGACACCAATAAGTTTGCACCAAATCATGATCCATCTGTTGCTGAAAGCTTTAATGTAATCGGACCTTATGCAATCTTCGTTGGACGAATCACCAGACAAAAAGGATTAGCCCACTTATTACGTGCTTGGAAAGATGTCCCGGCTGAATATGGCTTAGTTCTTGCTGCTGGCAGTCCTGATGAAGAAGGCATCGGCAACGAAGTTGCTGCATTAATCGCAGACTTACAGCGCACGCGCAGCAATGTGTGGTGGATTAAAGAGATGCTTCCGCATGAGCAGTTAACTGCGCTGTTAACGGGTGCAGATCTCTTCATCTGCCCTTCCATCTATGAGCCTCTCGGAATCGTTAATTTAGAAGCCATGGGATGTGAAACAGCCGTATTAGGTTCACGTGTAGGCGGGATTCCTGAAGTTGTTGCCGATGGTGAAACAGGAGAACTAGTTGATTACAACGGTGATGCTGCACCATTTGAAAAATCCTTAAGTGAGTCAATTTCTCGCTTAATGGCACAACCTGAATTACTCAAGAAATATGGGGCGGCAGGACGTGTGCGTGCTCAAAAACTATTTGGATGGGATGCTGTAGCTGCATTAACTGTAGATCTATACCGACGCGTGATTGCTTAGATGACCCGAAAGTCCTTGATCCACTTCGCTTTAGTTAGCGTGCTTTGGGGCATCCCATATTTACTGATGAAAGTTGCAGTCGAAGACTTTCCACCTGCAGCCGTTGTTGCAGGTCGTACTCTCATTGGGGCATCAATTTTGATTCCCATCGCTATCTATCGCAAGAAGTTTGGCGGCGCGGTATTGGGATTCAAGTACGTTGCATTTTACGCACTGATGGAAATGATTGGCCCTTGGATCCTAATTACTACAGCAGAGCAAAAGATTGATTCAGGACTAGCAGGATTGTTAGTTTCAACAGTTCCAATCTTTGCAACAATCATTACTTCACTGCGCGGAGATCACTCTGTCTGGGAATTCAAGAGAATCTTTGGAATTGTCGTGGGATTTGTTGGATTGATCTTGGTAGTTGGAATTGAAAGTTTGTCCGGCAATAGCGATCCCCTATCAATTGCCATGGTCATCGTGGCATCGATGGGATATGCCTACGCCGTCATCATGGTGACTACTAACTTGCCTCTCGTTGATGGAATTGCAATCAACGGCTTAGCAATGGCTATTACCACTGTCTTTTGGGCACCTGTTGCAATCGCGCAGTGGCCATCTAGTATTTCCATGAACTCTGCGCTTTCACTGATCGCATTAGGCATATTCAGTACAGCTATTGCCTTTATCTTGTTCTTCAAGGTAATTGCCGAGATAGGCCCTGCACGTAGTTCTCTTGTTACCTACTTAAATACTGCTATTGCAGTTGTATTAGGTGTGATTATCTTGCGTGAACCACTAACTGTTGGAATTGTTGTGGGACTACCCTTGGTACTTGTTGGTTCTTATCTAGCAAGTCGCAAAACCGCTTAAGACTTCTCGCCAAAACCTAACTTTGCAAGCAGCTTAGGATCTTTTTGCCATTCCTTTGAAACCTTTATGTGAAGTCCAAGAAATATCTTGGCACCTAAGACTCGCTCAATATCTGCTCTTGCACGAATTCCAATTTCTTTTAGCCGAGCACCTTGATGTCCCAATAAAATTGCACGTTGCGTGTCTCGCTCAACGTGAATAGTTGCGTGAACATCATAGAAAGGGCGTGATCCCTTTTCTTCGCGCTCACCAAATTCATCAATGGTCACAACGATGCTGTGTGGCAACTCCTCGCGCACATCTTGCAAGGCTGCTTCACGGATGTATTCGCAGATGATTTGATCGATTGCCTGATCACTAGTTGTCCCTGCTGGGTAGTACTCAGGGCCTGCAGGAAGGTTCTTACCAATTAATTCATTGAGTAAATCAACTTGATCATGAATTGCAGCTGACACTGGAATGATTTCATCCCAAACAAACCCTTCAGCAATTTTCATTATGCCAAGCAATCTCAAAGCTAGCTTTTCCTTAGCAATAAGATCTGTCTTAGTTATGACTGCAAACTTTTTAGCACCTGGGTGCTTGGCAATCTCTTGGGCGATAAAGGTATCGCCTGCCCCAGATGTTTCATCAGCTGGAATACACATAATCACAATATCGACTGAATCCATACTTTGATCTACTACTTGGTTAAGGCGCTGCCCTAACAAAGTCTTAGGTTTGTGAACGCCAGGTGTGTCAACAAGGACAGCCTGAAAGTTATCTCCATGAACAATTCCGCGAATTGCTGTGCGAGTGGTGTTGGGATGGTGTGAGGTAATTGCAATCTTGCTACCTACTAAAGCGTTAATCAGAGTTGATTTACCAACATTTGGGCGGCCAACAATGGCCACAAAGCCCGAACGGAAATCACTCATGGGCTTATTCTCTCACTGATTGACACCAACAAACTCCACTGCATCTTGCACGCACGTCACTATCTCCGCGGCACGTTCTGCGATTAATCGATGGCATCCCTTGCTAGTTGGAGAATTAAGTTGTCCAGGGATTGCCATTACTGGTCGCATGAGATCGGCGGCATCACGCGCGGTGCGCAGTGAGCCACTTCTATGGGCAGCTTCAACAACAAGAGTTGCACATGACAGGGCTGCGATTAATCGGTTACGCGTTAGGAATCGATTTTGGGCAGCATGAATGTAAGGCATAACTTCACTGACCATCGCTCCCTGCATACTTATTGCCCTAAAGAGTTTGGAGTTCGAAGATGGATAATCAACCATCACTCCAGATGCAATTACAGCAACAGTTTTTCCCGTTGCCTTGAGGGCCGCAACATGAGCACAGGTATCTATACCAAGTGCCCCTCCGCTGACAACATTCCAGCCTTGGTTCACAAAAGCTGTTGCAAAATCAAATGCCATCTCTTTTCCATATTGACTTGGCTCTCTTGTGCCAACAATTGCAATTGATTTGTGGCTTAATTGTGAAAGATCTCCTTTAACAATCAAACCGATTGGAGAGTTTGCTAGTTGATCCACCTGCTTAGGCCACTCTGTATGACCTGGATATATAAAGACAGAATCACTTACTACCAATGATGTTTGTAGCATCTCTATATTTGTCTGTTCAATTTTTCGCAGCAAGGTCGAACAGGATTTAAAGTTGTATTGACCTCCAAGTAATCCCTGCAAAACGTTAACTGCGCCAACTCGTTGGATCTCTTGACTCCAGCCTGTATGTCCAGGCTCAATAGCTGAAAAGAGAATTAGGCGCGCTTCATACTCATCTCCAAATGCTTTGTTTTGTATGTACATGGATCCAATTAATGCAGATCCCCCACTTCACACTCTTTGAAGCAGATTACTTGTGGATGAGTGCTGCAACATTGGCAAAAGAGGTGCGATGCTCTGGGCATGGTCCATGTTCATTCAGCGCTTTTGTATGAGCCGCGGTGATATATCCCTTATGACCTGCAAATCCATAGAGTGGAAATTCTTTATCCATCTCGCGCATAATCCGGTCTCTGGTTACCTTTGCAATAACAGATGCAGCGCTGATGGACACTACAACTTGATCACCCTTCCACACCGCAAGGTTTGGGACACCTAAACCTTCAATTGCATAACCATCTGTGAGTACATATGCCGGTTCAACATTTAAGCCCTGCACTGCTCTGCGCATTCCATCTAGATTTGCTGCATGCACCCCTCGAGCATCAACTTCAGTTGCCGGAACAATTACAACACTGACAGTTGCTGCGATCCTTTGAATTAACTCGAAGACCACATCTCGTTTACTCTCTGGAATCTCTTTTGAGTCTCGTACAACCGATAATTCAGGTGCGAATGGATCATGTAAAACAACAGATGCGATTACTAGCGGACCGGCACATGCCCCGCGCCCTGCTTCATCAACACCTGCAATCGGAGAGATGCCGGCACTGGTCAATAACTGCTCTATAACCTTCATGAGGTTACTTGTTTAAAACATCAACTTTTGGCACATACGTGATGTTTTTAAAGGGCCAGATAACTGCAACAACTCGGCCCGTTACCTTTGAAACTGGCACAAAACCCTTATTGATATCCTCTTGGTGATATCTAGAATCCGCACTAGCGCCACGATGATCGCCCATAACCCAGATTTTTCCTTCTGGCACGGTTACATCAAATGTCATATCTGAGGGTTTATTGCCTGCAAAAATATAAGGCTCATCAACCTCAACACCGTTGATGCTCAGCTTGTCATCTTTGGTGCAACAAATGATTCGATCGCCAGCCACACCTACAACACGCTTTACTAAGTATTGCTTGGCAGGGTTTGGAAGTACTCCGATAGCAACAAGTGCGCTCTTGGCAGTTGTTATGTATTTGTTGGTTCCGTAATCAATCATTTCAGGCAACCAATTTTCAGGATCTCTAAAAACTACGACATCGCCACGATCAATTGATTTTGAAACAAATGGGACTTTATTAACCGCTACGCGATCTTGAACCTGCAAAGTATTTTCCATAGATCCACTTGGAATATAGAAAAACTGGACTAGAAAAGTCTTTATTAACAAGGAGGTAATAAGTGCAACAACTACCAGGAACGGGAGCTCCTTAAGGAGCGATCCCTTTTTGGGCATTGAGAAGTTATTCAGATTTTGGAGCATCTTCAGTTGCTTGCTCAGCAACTGCTTCAACCACAACTTCTGTAGTTGGAGCTTCAACTGAAACCTCTTCCACGGCAACATCTGCAACAACTGGTGCTTCAACAACAGCCTCAACCACAGGTTCTGGGATCACAACTGGCTCTGGTGTAGAAAGAATTCCATCGCCGTAACCTTCAACGCCATCGCGCTTTTCGCGAATCTTTGCAGCCTTACCGCGAAGATCACGTAGGTAGTACAGCTTGGCGCGACGTACTTCGCCCTTCTTTACTAACTCGATTTTTTCAATAACTGGAGTGTGTACTGGGAATG
>CANHFN010000008.1 GCA_947459935.1 Actinomycetota bacterium | reverse complement strand
GGGTGGGGGTAAATGGGTAAATAGTGGCGAAAGGTGGTTGAAAAAGGGGAAAAGTGGAGTAAAGTGGGGAATTACGCAGGCAATTGAGCCTGGTTTTCAGCCGAGCTTTATCTAGGGGAAGTAGGTGGGCAGCAATGTTTCTAGGCACCCACGAACCGCGTTTAGATGAAAAAGGCCGCCTCATTCTTCCAGCGAAGTTTCGTGAAGAGCTTTCTGCAGGTTTAGTTATTACCAAAGGGCAAGAACGCTGCCTTTATGTATTTCCCTCACAAGAATTTTCTGAAATCACACAAACTCTTAAACAAGCACCAGTAACTGCAAAGTCAGCACGTGATTACAGCCGTGTGATGTTTGCTGGAGCTCACGATGAAATTCCTGATCGCCAAGGTCGAGTAACGATTCCTCAGGCGCTTCGAACATATGCGGGCTTAGAAAAAGATTGCGTTGTCATTGGTGCAAATACAAGAGTTGAAATTTGGGATTCAAATTCTTGGAACGAATATTTAGCTGATCGTGAAAAGAGTTTCGCCGAAGTCTCAGAGGAGGTCTTTCCAGGTTTGTTCTAACTCTCATTTGTGGCCACTGTCGACCCTTCGAACGCAGCGACACCCCTTCCCCGGTGCCGTTGCTACACAAAGATCCGTCGGCCGGCAGTGACCAGAGGTGAGAGTGGCAAGGCAAGAAAGAAGTAGTACAAGAAAAAACACAGAGCAACAATGAAAAGTAAGGGGGAAAGATGACAAGCACCACTGAGCACATATCTGTCATGCGCGATCGTTGTGTTGATCTTTTGGCCCCTGCAATCGTTTCTTCTACTAATCCTGTTGTTGTCGATGCAACCTTGGGCTTAGGTGGCCACACAGAGGCTTTGCTTCAGAAGTTCCCACATTTAACTGTCATTGGCATAGATCGCGATCTTGATGCGATTGCAAAGGCAACCGAGCGTCTTGCACCATATGCAGATCGCTTGAAGACAGCGCATTGCACCTTCGATCAAGTTTCAGATGTGGTTGGAAGCCTTGGATATGCCCACATAGATGGCGCGCTATTTGATTTAGGTGTTTCTTCCATGCAGCTGGATCAAGCCGAACGTGGTTTTTCTTATTCACAGGATGCTCCACTTGATATGCGCATGGACCGCACTCAATCGCTAACAGCGGGGGAGATCATTAACACATATGAGCCAGGCCAACTGGTTCGAATTTTGCGCACATATGGCGAAGAAAAGTTTGCAACTCGTATTGTGGAATCTATTGTCAAACAGCGTGCAATAGCGCCAATGAACTCAACCTCTCAGCTGGCAACCCTTGTCAAAGAGGCAATTCCAGCTGCAACACGTCGCACCGGTGGAAACCCTGCAAAACGAACATTCCAGGCTCTGCGTATCGAAACAAATGATGAACTCGGCACGATTACCCGGGCACTTCCAGCAGCACTTCAACTTCTTAACGTTGGTGCCCGTTTAGTAGTGATGTCATTTCAGTCTCTTGAAGACCGAATCGTGAAGCAATTGTTCGTGGCATCAACAACTTCTGGAACTCCACGCGATCTTCCTTTTGAACTACCTGAATTTGCTGCCAAGTTTTCAATGATTACACGCGGAAGCGAAACTCCAACCGATGCCGAACTTGAAGAGAACTCACGTTCTCAATCAGTGCGTCTTCGCGCAATCGAAAGGGTGGCTGCTTAATGGCTATGACCGCACTAGCTCCAGCAATCAATCGCTCAAAAGAGATTCTTGCTGAAAAATCTTCACGGGTTGTTCTCAAGCTCGTGCCAGATCTTTCAAGCGGGCAGCAAGCCAATCGAAAGTTCTTTGCAAAGTTTGTAACCATAGTTGGAGTTATTGGTCTCTTATTTCTTCTCCTGATCAATACCTTGCTCAATCAAGACGCAATCGCACTTGCTAAATTAAAGTATGAGGCAAAGCTTGTTAGTGACGAACGTGAAGCAATTGCTCGACAGATAGATGCATTGTCCTCTCCGGAAGCTCTTGCAAAAGCGGCTACTGACCTAGGGATGAAGCCGTCAGAATCTCCAACCTTTCTGATTCTAGATAAGCCGGTTACAGAGACAGAGACAAATAATGGGTAACTTCTCATTAACCCATAAAAGAATTAGGGCTCTCATAGTAATGACGGCCGTAGTTATGTTTTTGTTTGGTTTGCGCCTTGTGCAAGTTCAGGCTGTGCAGGCAAATGATTACCGTTCTCGCGCAATCAATGAAATGGAGAGAGTTAAGACTCTTCAAGCCCCTCGCGGTGACATTACAGATGTTAATGGCGTGGCCTTTGCTCGCAGCGTTGCCGCAACAAGCATTGTTGTGGATCAAACTCAGATCCTTGACCCAGCAAAAGTTGCAGCTTTTGTGGCTCCGATACTCAATATGAGTGTTTCTGAGGTGCAAACAGCGCTGACTGGTACACGTAAGTGGAGCATGGTGGCAGAAGACGCGCAGCCTGCTACCTGGTTAAAACTGACAAAAGCTATTGATCTGTATAACTCTAAGTTGCCCGGAATGAGTCCAGAACGAATTATTGGATTCTTCCCAGAGCGCAGCTACGTTCGCGAATATCCATCTGGTTCATTAATCGCTTCACTGATTGGCTTTGTTAACAAAGAAGGTGTTGGCGCAACTGGGCTTGAATCAAGCATGAATTCAATTATTGCTGGAATTGATGGCAAGTATTCCTATGCAAATGGATACAAGGCCGAGATTCCAGGCTCTCAGACTGAAATCATTTCAGCCGAGCCAGGCACTTCAATTCGTTTGACTATCGATCGTGACATCCAATGGGTCGCATCCAAGGCCATTGCAGATGCTGTTAAATCATCAAATGCAATCAGTGGCACTGTGATTGTGATGGATCCAAGAACCGGGCACATCTTGGCTCATGCAACTGCGCCAACATTTGATCCGAACAACACATCAAAAGTTTCCTTAGTGGCAATGCGCAATCCTTCGGTACAGGATGTTTATGAACCTGGCTCAACAGGCAAGGTAATGACTCTTGCTGCTGCACTTGAAGAAGGAAAGATTCTTCCTGAAACAGTATTTACAGTTCCAGATTCACTCAAGCGTTCGGTAAAGACTTTTCGTGATCACGAGCCTCATCCAACTCAACGTTTAACTGCTTCTGGAATTCTTGCGGTTTCAAGTAATACAGGTTCAATACTTATTGGCGAATTAATGCCAAATGATGTTCTCCACAATTACCTTTCAAAGTTTGGTATCGGAGAAAAAACTGGTTCTGGATTACCTGGTGAATCAAGAGGTATCTTGCCAAAGGTTGCAGATTGGTCAGGAACTACTGCGCCAACAGTAGCTTTTGGTCAAGGTTATTCACTCACTGCGATGCAGGCGACAAGTGTTTTTGCCACTATTGCCAACGATGGAGTTCGAGTTTCACCAACTGTAATTGCTGGAACAAGTGATGCCAATGGAAACTACACACCTTCGCCAGTTCGTGAAAGCGTTCGTGTGATCAGCGCCAGTACAGCCCAGCAGATGCGCATCATGATGGAAAGCGTTGTTTCCGGAAACGGAACCGCTCCAAGTGCTGCAATCGAAGGTTATCGAGTAGCTGGTAAGACTGGAACAGCTCAACGTATCGATGACACTTGTGGTTGCTACCGCGGATATACCGCATCCTTTATTGGCTTTGCACCAGCAGATAATCCAGCGTATGTCATCTCAGTGACGATTCAAGATCCCAAGGGAATTCACTGGGGCGGAGCACTCGGTGGTCCAGTATTCAAAGATGTAATGTCTTTTGTTCTAAAATCAAAGGGAATCGCTCCAACTGGCACAAAGGTCATCCCGGTTGCCTTAACAGAAAAGCAATTGATTGAAGAGAAGATATTAGCTGCAAAGAAGGCTGCAAGTGCCAAGACCGATTGAAGAGTTCAAAAGAACCGCTGAGTCGGTTGCTTTAATAGCAAATGCAACTCTTTCTGGGGATTCAGCAACTGTTATTACTGGCCTATCTCAATCAAGTAATAGTCTTGAACAAGGTGATTTGTTTATCGCACTTCCTGGTGAAAAAGTCCATGGAATCGAGTTTGTAAAAGATGCGATAGCTCGCGGCGCAGTAGCAGTTTTAACCGATCCAGAGGGCGCTCTAAAGGTTCAAGGTGTCCCAGTAATTATCAGTGCTAATCCACGACGTGCTGCGGGTGTAATAAGTGCTTGGTTTTATAGCGAGCCTATGCGTGATCTCTATAGCGTCGGCGTAACAGGAACAAATGGCAAAACAACTGTTACTACGTTACTTCATCAGATTATGTCTGCAGCTGGTCGTGAGAGTGGATTGATTGGCACTGTTGAGACTCGGATTGGTAGCGAAATTCTGTCTAGCAAGCGGACAACTCCTGAAAGCAGTGATTTACAAGCGCTTTCTGCGGTCATGCGCGAGCGTCATATGCGCAATCTCGTGATGGAAGTTTCAAGTCATGCGATAACACTCGAGCGCATCCGAGGTAGTCACTTTGCGGTGGTGGCTTTTACAAATCTGTCTCAAGATCATTTAGATTTTCATAAGACGATGGAGGATTACTTTGCGGCAAAGGCAAAGTTGTTCACTTTTGAGTTTGCCGATCTAGCGGTCATCAACATTGATGATGCCTATGGGATTAAGTTAGCCGCCCAAACAGAACTGCCCGTGATGAGCGTTTCTCGCCATGACCAAAATGCTACCTGGCACTTTGTTTCGATCACGCAAGACTATATGGGCGCACATGTTGCTATTAGGGGTAGCGGTGGAATCCTCATTGAAGGCAAAGTTCAGTTACACGGTGGATACAACTACGACAACCTTTTAATGGCCGTTGCGATTGCAAATGAAAGTGGAATTGATCCAATTGATATTGCCGCGATATTGCCTCATTTGTCTGGGGCCGTTGGGCGTTTAGAATCTGTGCGACTAGGTCAAAACTTCACAGCCTTAGTTGATTATGCCCATTCACCAGATGCGGTAACACGAGTTTTAGAAACAGCACATGAGATAACTGATGGGCGAGTAATTGCTGTACTTGGTTGTGGTGGCGATAGAGATAGTTCAAAACGCCCATTAATGGGTAAGGCTTTACTTGATGGCGCTGATATTGCAATTTTTACAAGTGATAATCCACGTTCAGAGGATCCAGAGAAAATCCTTGTGCAGATGACTTTGAGCCTTGATATTCAAGAACCAAGTGCAATTATTCAAGATCGTGCACTTGCCATTAAAGCCGCCGTCAACCATGCACAGGAGGGCGACCTTGTTGTTATCTTGGGTAAAGGTCATGAAAAAGGGCAAGAGATCGATGGTGTAGTCCATCCCTTTGATGACCGCGTGGAACTGGCGCGAGCAATCGAGGACAAGAAATGATTACTTTAACTGCAGGTGAGATCGCCTTATTAGTCGGAGGAGAACTGCATTGCGATAGAGATTTATTAGTTTCTAAAGCACCTGTGTTTGACTCACGCTTAGCAACCCCTGGCTGTATTTTCTTGGCCCTTAAGGGCGAGAATGTTGATGGACATGATTTTGCAGCTGATGCGTACCGCGCGGGAGCCATGTTTTCTCTAACGACACATCGCATTGATGGTCCATGCATCGTAGTCGATGATGTCCTTGAAGCATTGTCAGCACTTGCTGCCTTTGTGCGCAAGAAGTTAACAGGATTAACAGTTATCGGGATTACTGGCTCACAAGGAAAGACAAGTACAAAAGATCTCTTGGCTCATATGCTCAGTGTTGCCGGTCCCACAGTTGCACCTGCAGGATCATTTAACAACGATTTAGGTTTACCAATTACGTTGCTTCAATGCGATGACCGCACAAAGTTTTGTATTCTAGAAATGGGAGCTCGTCATAAGGGTGACATTTCCCGCTTATGCGAAATCGCACGTCCAGATATTGGGGTTGTTCTAGTTGTTGGCAACGCACATCTTGGCGAATTTGGATCCGTTGAGGCGATAGCAGAAACCAAATCAGAGCTCATTCAATCCCTAGGACCTGAAGGTGTTGCGATACTCGGAAGTTATGACAAGCACACACTAGCTATGTCTTCACTACATCAAGGTCGCACAATAATTTTTGGCAACTCCCAAGAAGTTCGAGCTGCAGATATTGAAATACGAGAAGGTTGCCCGCACTTTGATCTTGTGACACCTGCAGGTCGAGACGCAGTCGGTATGAGAATTGTGGGGGAGCATCAGGTTTCAAATGCTCTAGCCGTTGCTGCTGTTGGAACCGCCCTGGAACTTCCTATCGAATTGATTGCAAGCTCTCTATCAACGGCGGAAAATGCAAGCAAGTGGCGCATGGAGTTACATGATGCCTTTGGCCTGTTAGTCATTAACGATTCCTATAACGCAAACCCTGACTCGATGGCCGCAGCTATGAGATCTCTGGTGTTATTTGCCCAAGAACGTGGGGGAGAATCGTGGGCATTTGTAGGAAAAATGCAGGAACTCGGCGAGTCAAGCCCTTCCCAGCATGAAGCAATTGGCACCCTTGCCCAAGAGATTGGCATAGATCACTTGGTTGCAATTGGAGCACCGGAGTATGGAAATGCATCAGGACAGATGCTTATCCATCATTACGCAAGTATTGATGAGTGCCTAGCAATGACAGATTATTTCTCAGCAGGGGATGTGGTTTTAGTTAAAGCATCACGCTCTGAAAGATTTGAAGTACTTGCCCAAAAGTTAGAAGAGTTATGGCTAAACAAGAGCGGAGTTGAAAATTGAGACAAATTCTCATCGCTGGTGCATTTGCTCTAGTTTTTGCACTCTTTGGAACTCGAGTGTTAATTCGAATCTTGGCGGGGAAAGGTTACGGTCAAATAATTCGAGATGACGGCCCAAGCAGTCACCACATTAAACGTGGCACTCCAACCATGGGTGGCATTATCTTTATTATTGCCGCAGTATTTGGATACTTAGTTGCCCACTTAATTACAGGTAACTCTGTTACCGCATCTGCACTTTTGGTAATGGGATTAGTTGTTGCTTTAGGCTTTATTGGTTTCTTAGATGACTGGCTGAAAGTTTCACGACAGAACTCTCGCGGATTGCCAGGTCGATATAAATTACTGGGGCAAGCAATCGTTGCAGCAGTATTTGGATATATGGGTTTGCAGTTTGTTGATTCGGACTCTTTGGCACCGATATCTCAGTATTTATCTGGGGTGCGTGAAACTACAATTTACTTAGGATCTGGACTTGCCATTGTTTGGATCGTAATCATGGTGATGTCTGCAAGTAATGGCGTTAATTTAGCCGATGGCCTAGATGGATTAGCAACTGGTGCATCCATTATGACTTTCTTAGCATTTGTATTAATTGGCGTGTGGGAGTTTGGACAAAGCTGTGCAATTAATGCTGCCGCAGGTTGTTATGCGGTCCGAGATCCTTTGGACTTAGCGGTTCTTGCAGCAGCATTTGCAGGTGGTTGCACTGGTTTTCTGTGGTGGAACACCGCCCCAGCTAAGATTTTTATGGGCGATACCGGATCCCTAGCATTAGGTGGGGCAATTGCAGGATTAGCGGCAACTTTGCGCGTAGAACTACTACTCATTCCACTAGGTGGCCTCTTTGTAATCATCACCTTGTCTGTGCTTATTCAGACCGTGTATTTCAAAATTAGTGGGGGCAAGCGTGTATTTAAAATGGCACCTCTGCATCATCACTTTGAATTAGTCGGCTGGGAACAAATCACAATCGTTATTCGATTTTGGATAATCGCTGGACTCTCTGTTGCTATCGGTCTTGGTTTGTTTTATGCGCAATGGGTAGCAAAGTAAGAAATGGTTATTACCTTTGAGAACAAGCGGTTCCTAGTTTTAGGCGCTGGAGTGACTGGATCTGCCGTAGCACGATCATTGCAAAGTCGTGGCGGCCTGGTTTCAATTGCAGATGACAACGCACCTGATGCCTTCAAATCAGAAGAAGTCAATTTTTCTGATTTCGATGCGGTTGTTATTTCGCCAGGTTGGCGCCAGGATCACCCACTTGTTGTCAAAGCACTTGGAAGCGATCTTCCTATCCTTAATGAGATAGATATTGCGTGGCAAATACGTGCCGATCTAGCACCTCAACAAAAGTGGCTGGCACTTACAGGCACAAATGGAAAGACAACCACAGTTGAGATGACAGCAAAAATCCTGCAAACAGCTGGCTTAAACGCTGTTGCCTGCGGCAATGTGGGGGATACGGTGATTGAATCCGTGGACCGCAAAGATCCCTATGATTATTTAGTTCTAGAGCTCTCAAGTTTTCAACTTCATTGGGCTAAAGATGCACAATTTGTTGCTGCTGCAATTCTTAACATTGCAGATGACCATCTTGATTGGCACGGCACTTTTGATGCTTATGCGGATGCTAAATTTTCTATTTTGGATAGGGCAGAAATTGCGATCCTAAACGCTGATGATGGCGAAGTCGTTCAACGGGCAAATCGCTTCACTGGGCGCAAAGTATTTTTCTCACTTGATACGCCAGCACCAGGTGAAATAGGAGTTGTCGAGGAGCTATTGGTCGATCGTGCATTTGTGGCAGACCCACAAGAGGCTGCAATGATCTGTGAGCTCAAAGACATTACGCCAACAGTTCCCCATAATGTTTCCAACGCTCTAGCAGCAGCCGCACTGGCACGAACAGTAGATGTTTCACACGAGAATATTCAAAGAGCATTGCAGGAGTTCACACCAGGGCGCCACCGTATTGAAACTGTTTATGAAAACAATTCTGTTGCATGGATTGATGATTCCAAGGCGACGAATCCTCATGCCGCATCAGCATCGTTGATGTCTCATCTGTCTGTTGTTTGGATTGCTGGTGGATTGGCAAAGGGGGCAGAGATGGACTCTTTAGTGCAACGTTGCAAGAGTCGGATAAAGGCGGCGATTCTCATTGGAACTGACCGTCACCTTATTGAACATGCCTTGCGCACGCATGCACCTGATGTGCCAGTCACTCTTATTGATACACCTGCCGAGTACACACGTGGCGGAGATTCCAATGCGTTAATGGAATTAGTAGTTTCTAAAGCTCTTACCTTAGCTAAGCCAGGGGACACTGTGCTTATGGCCCCTGCTTGCGCCTCTATGGATCAATTTGTTTCATATGCAGACCGTGGCGATCGCTTTGCTGCAGCAGTTCGAAAGGTCGTGGCTCATGAGTAATCAGCAGCGGGAAACTTTCTTCACAAAGCCAGTCAATCTCTTTTATATGCTTCTTGGCAGCACATTGGGTCTGAGCATTCTTGGATTGATAATGGTTTTTTCAGCATCATCGATTTATTCTCTGGATTCAAAAGGCTCTTCCTACGCCATTGTGTTACGTCAGTTCATATTCCTTGTATTTGCAATACCAATGGCATGGGTTTTTTCACGCTTTTCTTTGACTCAGTGGAAGTTCATCGCACGATTCGGATTTATTGCCTCAGTCATTCTCTTAGCCATTGTTCAACTCATCGGTAAAAGTGTTGCAGGAAATAACAACTGGATCAGTTTGGGATTTGTGGATGTTCAGCCCAGCGAAATTGTTAAGTTTTTGATGATTTTGTGGGCTGGGCTAATGCTTGCAAAGCAAGAGCGCGCTGGAGTGGAGCACACGGTTGTGCTAAAGCAGATTGCGCCGGCATTTGTCCTTTGTATTGCGCTAGTTATGGCAGGCAAGGATCTTGGAACCGCTTCAATTTTTGCCTGTATTTTTGCTGGATTGCTTTGGGTTTCAGGATTGCGCTTAGGAATATTTGGCATGGGTTTAAGTGCCGGGCTAGTTGCATTAACTGCAGCTATTTTGATGGCCCCTTATCGTGTTGAAAGATTCATGGCCTTTCTCAATCCTTTTGCAGAAGATACGTACAAATTTTATGGATGGCAGCCGGCCCATAGTTTGCTGGGTCTTGCAAGTGGTGGCTTCTTTGGGGTTGGCCTTGGTGCGAGTCGTCAAAAGTGGGGAAATCTAGCCGCTGCCCACACCGACTTTATTTTCTCTGTCATAGGCGAAGAACTTGGCTTGTTCGGAACGATTGCTACCTTGTTACTACTGAGCATTTTGATTTTTTCTATTTTTAAACTTGCTCTGCGTGCTCACGATCCCATGGTTCGTTACGTTGCATCAGGATTTGGTTGTTGGATTGCTATTCAATCCATGTTGAATATCGGCTCGACTATTAGCGTTCTGCCAGTGGTGGGTGTGACCTTGCCACTTGTTTCCTATGGTGGCTCAGCCCTTATTGCCACTTATATGGGAATTGGATTTGTGTTAGGTGCTGCCCGAAGAGACCCAGTAATCTATAAAGAGTTACAGGAAACGGGTATCAAATGGCTACGGTAGTGCTGGCAGGCGGCGGCACAGCAGGCCATGTTGAACCTGCATTAGCCGTTGCTCGTCAGTGGAAAAACTCTCATCCCAATGATCGAGTCATATTTCTTGGAACGACATCTGGTCTTGAAAACACATTAGTGCCGGCAGCGAAATTCGAATTACATCTCATTCCTCGTGTGAGAATTTCCCGAAGGCCATCACCTTCTTGGATAAGAATTCCAATAGATTTGATCTCAGCTGTTCGAGAATCCAATCGAGTGATTAAAACTGCTGATGTTGTCATTGGTTTTGGGGGATATGTCAGTGCGCCGGCATATATCGCCGCACGATTATCTGGAGTTCCTAGCGTGATTCACGAAGCAAATGCCAAACCTGGCTGGGCAAACCGTTTGGGTGCTGCATTTTCACAACATTTAGCGGTGGCTCATCCTGTTGATTCTGGAAAATTCGAAGGTGCTCTACTTGCTGGTCTTCCATTACGGTCAGATGTTGCCCAAGGATTTACTCAATCCCAATCCGATTGGAGCGGGGCACGCAAAGCTGCAAAGGTCAGACTTGGCTTTCCATCAGATGCACCACTGGTGTTTGTGATGGGTGGATCCCAAGGTTCCGTTGCTATTAATAAAGTGATTGAAACCTCTGTTGAGATGTTTAACGCACAAGGTTTATCCGTGTTGCACTCAGTAGGAAAACTCAATGTTGTGCCAGAGGCTAAAGGCAACTATCGCCCTGTGGCCTATGTCGAGGCCATGGCCGATGCTTATTTAGGTGCGGATCTCATCATCGGGCGCAGCGGAGCGGTCACCTGCAGTGAATTTAGGGCCCTTGGCCGATACGCTCTTTTCGTGCCTCTACCAATTGGAAATGGCGAGCAGTTTGTTAATGCCGCATCTCTTGTAGCTAGTAACCGAGCAGAGGTAATAGATCAAAAAGATTTCACGGCGGAATACTTGAAAACTCACATCTCCGCACTATTGGCGAAATCAGCGATAGCTCCAATTCAAGGAGATGGCGCAGATCTTCAAGCAGCTGAAAAAATTGTGGCACTTGCAGAGTTTGCGATGAAAGCATGAGCCGATCTGTTTCTTCGTTAATAGGTAAGCGCATTCACTTTATCGGCATCGGTGGTGCTGGCATGAGTGGCTTAGCCAGGATTGCTTTATCTCACGGAATCACCGTCAGTGGTTCTGATGCAAAAGATTCCTCAGTTGTTGTCGCACTCAGTGCTTTAGGGGCAACGGTTGCAACATCTCATGAAGCATCCCATGTGGATGGCGCAGATGTGGTTGTTTACTCAACCGCTATTTCTGCGAACAATCCTGAGAGAGTTCGAGCAAGCGAACTCAATATTCCCATCTTGACTCGCGCCGCTGCACTTGCAGTTCTTATGTCAGATTCCAAGAGCATTGCAGTAGCTGGTACACATGGAAAGACAACGACATCCTCAATGCTGGCAGTTGCTTTGCAAGCCTGTGGTGCTGATCCATCCTTTGCAATCGGTGGCACTATCACCGCATCTGGTTCTAATGCCCACCGCGGCACCGGTGAAATTTTCGTTGCAGAAGCAGATGAATCAGACGGTTCATTTATTGAGTACAACCCTTTTGCTGCGATCGTAACTAATGTTGAACATGATCATGTTGATTTTTTTCCCACTCCAGAGTCTGTGGCTCAAGCATTTAGAGATTTTGCAGCAACCATTAACCAAGAGGGATTCCTTACTTATTGCGCTGATGATCTAGGGGCAGTTGCTCTTGCTGGCACAACAAAGAATGTTCAGTTGATTTCATATGGAGTTTCTGAAGGCGCTGATCTTCACATCGACAGTATTGAATTAATGAGTATGGGATCAACTGCTCGCGCAGTGTGGAGAGGCAAAACTGTTGGTCATATTGAACTTCAAGTACCTGGCCATCACAATCTCTTAAATGCTGCAGGTGTCCTTGCAACAGGGCTGAATCTCGGCTTTGGCGCTGCAGAATTACTGACTGGCCTAGGAACCTTCCGCGGAACAGGTCGTCGCTTTGAGGTGAAGGGAACTGTTCATGGAGTTCGAGTCATTGATGATTATGGGCATCATCCGACAGAAATAAAAGTAACTCTCGAGGCAGCACGTCGATATGCAGCAGATGGTCGTCTCATTGTGATTTTCCAGCCACATCGTTATTCACGAACCCAAGCATTTGCCACAGAGTTTGCCAAAACTCTTGATACCGCCGATCGCGTAATCGTTTTAGAAGTGTACGCAGCTAGCGAAAAACCAATCGATGGAGTCACCTCAAAATTGATAACCAATCAAATGAAAAACGGAGAATACATTCCGAATTTCGTAGAGGTCACAGACTCGGTCATCGCCATGGCAGAGCCTGGAGATGTCATCATGACATTAGGCGCAGGGGATGTTAGTTCACTGGCACCAATCATTGTCGATGGCTTGAATCGACGTTTCGCATAATTATGAGAAGGCGTCTTATTGTCTTTGTTTCCGGAGTGCTTCTAATCTCTGCCACTTATGTGCTGGGTTGGTCTTCACTTTTTACCGTGAGCTCGATCGAGATCACTGGCACAAAATCGAAATTGAGTGCTGATGTTTCGGTAGGGGACAGGCTCGCACGTATCGAACCACGAGCGATCGCTGCAAAGTTTGAGGATCTTGACTGGGTGGCAGATGCACAAGTATCTAGAAATTGGATCAACGGAAAAGTGTCAATCCAAATAACAGAGCGAACACCGGTGGCGATCTTCAACAAAACGGTTATTGATTCGACTGGAAATAGCTTTGCACTTCGTGGAACACCGTCAAAGCCCTTGGTTGAGATCCAGGCTATTGATTTAACGGCGGCAGTTAAGGCGGTTACTTTTTTCTCCGCATTGCCGACAGATCTCAAGTCAGCATTGAAGGTTGTAAAGGTCAGCGGCACCGGAGCCTTAGTCCTAGAAGTTGATAATGCTGGCAAAAACCTTGAAATTCGTTGGGGCAATGATGGCGACAATGAATTGAAATTAAAGGTATATAAAGCACTTATTGCGTTGCCAGAGAATGCGAAAATAAAACGTGTCGATGTTTCAGCACCACACGCACCAATTGTTAAATAATTTTGAAATTGCGACACGTTAAACAAATCATGTCGGTGTTTGATAATCACCCGTATGCACTTTAGGTTCGCCTTATCGAAAAGCATTGAATAGTAAGCCTCAAGTTGAGGTTTATGGTTCATAAGGAGGAATTAAAGTGGCTTCACCACAAAACTATTTAGCGGTCATCAAAGTTGTCGGCATTGGTGGCGGTGGAGTTAACGCAATCAATCGCATGATCGATGTCGGATTAAAAGGCGTTGAGTTCATTGCAATCAACACTGACGCACAACATTTGTTGATGAGTGATGCTGATGTGAAATTAGATATTGGTCGCAAAACAACTCGCGGACTTGGCGCTGGAATGGATCCTGACAAAGGTCGCGAAGCAGCACTTGATCATGCAGATGACATTGAAGAAATTCTTCGCGGCGCAGACATGGTGTTTGTAACAGCAGGCGAAGGTGGCGGAACTGGAACAGGTGCGGCACCCGTAGTTGCAAAGATTGCAAAAGAAATCGGTGCGCTAACAATTGGTGTCGTAACGCGACCATTCTCATTTGAAG
Source organism: Actinomycetota bacterium (assembly GCA_947459935.1). GTDB lineage: Bacteria > Actinomycetota > Actinomycetes > Nanopelagicales > Nanopelagicaceae > Planktophila. The sequence goes on along the minus strand of CANHFN010000008.1, from coordinate 3,415 downwards.
CAAAGTTGCGTTCAACGCAAGCAGATGCGGGAATCGAAGCACTTCGTGCTGAAGTAGATACATTGATCGTAATTCCTAATGATCGTTTGCTAGCAATTTCAGACCGCACAATTACTTTGGCAGATGCTTTCAAGAGTGCAGATCAAGTTCTACTTTCTGGCGTACAAGGAATTACTGAAATTATCACTCAACCGGGTTTAATCAATCTAGATTTTGCAGATGTTAAAGCCGTCATGTCAGGTGCTGGATCGGCACTTATGGGAATTGGTTCAGCACGTGGAGAAAATCGTGCGCTGCGTGCAGCTGAGTTAGCAATTTCAAGTCCACTACTTGAGGCATCAATTGATGGCGCAATGGGTGTACTACTTTCAATCTCAGGTGGATCTGATCTTGGTTTATTTGAAGTTAATGAAGCATGTGAGCTTGTTCAATCATCCGTTCACCCAAACGCGAAGTTCATCTTCGGAACAACAATTGATGATGCACTAGGCGATGAAGTACGAATTACTGTGGTCGCAGCTGGCTTTGAAGGCGGGGAACCTAAGCGGGTTTCTACTCCCGTGATCGATGCATCAACCCTTAACGGAGTTGCAGACCCAATCGCATCAAATGACCCACTTGCAGTAGCCCTAGACCTTGGAAATGAAGCACCACGGCGCAGGATTACCTTTGAGAAAAATGTCCCAGAGGATGAAATCGACGTCCCTGACTTCATGAAGTAAGGCTTTGCCTCACTTTTTCACTGATCGACGCAAAGGCTCCAGCCTTGGCGTTTATGACTCTTTGAATTTCGGGTTTCATGTTGGTGATGACCCAGTTGCAGTTGCAGCTAATCGGGCCTTACTGGGAAATACACAGTTTATGAATCAAGTGCACGGCAATGATGTCGTTGTCATCGATCAAGTAATAGATCATGAGCCAACGTGTGATGCTTTGATTACCACAAGTGCAGGAGTTGCTCTGGCAGTGATGGTGGCAGATTGCATTCCTTTGTTGTTGATTTCGGAAAAAGTAGTGGCTGCAGTTCATGTGGGACGTGCTGGCCTTGTTAACAAAGTTGCTATTAAGGCTATTGAACAAATGAGAGTTTTAGGTGCAAGTGATCTTCATGCAATTCTTGGGCCTTCCATTTGCGGTAAGTGCTATGAGGTTCCTTTACACATGCAACAGGAAGTTGTAGCAATTCATCCAGCATCACTTTCAACCACATACCAAGGAACGCCAGCGCTAGATCTTCCAGCAGGGTTGATAGCCGAGTTGATTGCTCAAGGTCTCACTTATGAGGCATCATCTATTTGCACACAAGAAGATCCACTCTATTTTTCGCATCGAAGAGATAACCCAACTGGGCGATTTGCAGGGGTTGTGAGTTTATGAATCGCAAAGAAGAAATCTCACACAAGCTTGAGGATGTGCGGGCAAAGATTGCCAATGTGGCAGAGCACGAGGTGTGCTTGATTGCGGTGACTAAGACCTTTCCAATCAGCGATGTTCAGATACTGCATGAACTAGGTGTTACTGACTTTGGTGAAAACCGCGATACTGAAGGGTTAGAGAAGTCTGCAGTTGTGCCTGGAACTTGGCATTTTCAAGGTCAGATACAAAGCAATAAGTTGAAATCAATTACATCCTGGGCCAACGTTATTCACTCGTTAGATGACCCCCGTCATTTTGAAATCATTGAAAAAGTAGCTCCTCATCCACTTCAGATTTTCCTGCAAGTTTCCTTAGATGGCGCAGATCATCGCGGGGGAGCAGGTCTTGAAGATATATATGCCCTTGCGGCAATGGTTGATAAATCCGCAACCCACACCCTGGCTGGCCTGATGTCGGTGCCGCCTTTAGGGGTCGATCCCAATCTGGCATTTGCCCAATTAGCAGTGATCCATACTGACTTCATGGGGCAGTTTCCGGAAGCGAGATCCCTGTCTGCTGGCATGAGTGGGGACTATGAAATAGCGATTTCTCATGGCGCGACACATGTGCGCGTAGGTTCATCAATCCTAGGTTCACGCTGAGTGCAAAGGTAACCTTTACCTATGACTAATGCATTGCGTCGAATGGCAGGATATTTAGGCTTGATGGATGAGCCTGAGTTTGATGCCCCAGAAGCCCAACCAACTCCAACAAATAAGCCTGTAGGTGGCGTTCGCATCACTAGTCATCCGACAGTTACTGCGGTGACTCCTAAGCCTGTTGTTGAGCTAGCACCACAACTTGATCTTCCGGTACTAGATCGCATCATTACTTTGAATCCACGTTTCTATAATGAGGCACGCGTCATTGGTGAGCATTTCCGTCAAGGAAACCCAGTGATTATTAATCTGACTGAAATGGATGAGTCAGAACTCAAGCGCCTAGTTGATTTTGCAAGTGGTTTAGCATTTGGTTTGCACGGAACTATTGAGCGCGTGACAAAGAAGGTATTCCTAATCTCACCTTCAAATGTCAATGTTAGTAATGAAGATAAATCTGCTGCTGCGCAAGCAAGCGTTTTTAACCAGAGCTGATCTATGTTGAGCGTTGGCTCATTACTTGAGACTCTTCTGCGCGTTTTCCTCTACGCGTTACTAGGTCGCCTGATCTTTGATTACATTCAAATGTTTTCTCGTACCTGGCGCCCGAGAGGCATACTTGTGTATTTTGTTGAAGCTATTTACACAGTCACAGATAAGCCGATGAAGTTTGTTGGTCGATTCGTCCCACCCTTGCGCTTGGGCGCAGTCAGCCTGGATATGAGTTTCATCGTTCTATTTTTCGGAACTCAGTTGTTGATGGGCTTTGTAAGTTGAATTTAGTGTTTTTCTAGTACGACTACTACACCAACCTCTTCATCGCTCACAGTTAGTGTTTCATCACGCAGCATGGACAGTGCCAAAACCTCATCCGCAATGTGCTGTTTGTCTGATTCAATAGCCGCAGCGATTTCATCTGTGGCATTCCATCTGACATTAATTCGATCAGAAATATCTAGACCGTCACTCTTTCGACGTTCTTGAATATATCTAATGACTTCACGCACGCTACCGGCAGAAAGCAAGGCGGGGGTGAGTTCAAGATCAAGTGCGACGCTTTCTCCGTCGTGGGAGGACACGCTCCACCCACTCTTTGGTACTTCTGTGATGACAAGATCATCGAGGGCGATTTCCCAGGTGCCAACTGAGGTTGACCCTGTAGAGCGCAAGGTCTTTACCAACGCAGTTGCATCAGTTGAGGCAATCGCCTTTGAGATCTCTTGAACAGCCCCACCAAATTTGGCACCGAGTGATTTGAAGTTAGCTTTAACGCTGATGTCGACCAAGTCTCCATCTGCGGAGGCAATATCTTCAAGAGTTTGCACGTTTAACTCATCAGCGATTTGCTCACGCATTTGCTCTGGCAGTGTGGCCCAACCACTTGCAGCAATCAACGCTCT
>CANHFN010000007.1 GCA_947459935.1 Actinomycetota bacterium | reverse complement strand
GTGCAACCTCAATCATTTTTATAGCATCAGCTAAATTTCCAAAACGTGGATCCACATCACGAGGATCAGCAACGTCATAGCCACCATCTTTATTTGGGGATGTATAAAAAGGGCTGAGCCAAATCGCATCTACTCCTAATGACTTCACATACTCAAGCTTTGAAGTTATCCCAGGAAGATCACCTTCGCCATCGCCATTACTATCAAAAAATGACCGTGGATAGATCTGATAGATGGTTGCTTCTTTCCACCATGGAGAAGATTTCATGATGGAAGGCTACGGAATGGATAATTCTGTGACAATGTAAAAAGCGTGTAACGACCACTGCAAGGTTGCGCTTTTATAACGTTTTATGTGGTGGGCTCATTAGCAAAAGAACGCTTGGCCCATGAATCAGGCTATGCTTCAACGGTACACTTGCTAAATTATGCAACTGTCAAAAGAGGATGCCTTTATCCAGGCAAGTTCTAGAATCTTAGATACCTCCACTTTTGTTCGTGCAGTCTTATCTGGGCGTCTTCGAAATATGCAGGTTGAGTATGAACGTATAGACGTACGGCTAGTTGAGATCAAAGGCGTCCTGAACCTGCAGTTGATGCAAAATGATGGACGCGCAACTACTACTAAAAATATTTTGCCAAATCAGCTCGCAGTCGATGAGCTATTAGGTAGTGGTTACGCAAACATAACGGTCGAATCTACCAACGAAGCTTTTTCGGTGCGCATCACTAAGAGCGGTGATGCTCAAGTACACACAGAAAAGCATGAAGTCGAGCAAAACTTGTCACATGATAAAAAGAAGAATCGATTATTAGATTCAAGTGATCCATTTCTGCACGAGGTTGGTATCGCAGATGCCAAAGGTGTAATCAAGCCTTCGAGGCAAGATAAATACAAGCAAGTAGAAGAGTTCCTACGACTTCTTTCACCAACATTGAACTCGGCAATTGAAGCTGGCCAAATTCATAAACCAACTACAGAAAATCCCTTGCGAATTACAGACCTAGGCTGTGGTCATGCTTATCTAACTTTTGCAGCACACCAGTACCTTATGAAATCTGGAATCCCAGTCGTAGTCACAGGAATTGATATTCGTGAAGAGTCTAGAGATCGTAACAATGCCATCGCTCAAAAGTTGAGCATCTCAAAGACCATACATTTTAAGGCAGAGGAAATTGCTAAAACCACATCAGATATTGCAGATGTAGCAATCGCTCTGCATGCTTGTGACACAGCAACAGATGATGCAATTGCCTGGGCGGTTAAAGGCCAAGCCAAACTATTGTTGATCGCTCCTTGTTGTCATCACGATATTCAAAAGCAAATCGATAAAGCACCAGAACCTTGGGGTGCTATTACCAAATTCGGTTTGATGAAAGAGCGCCTTGGTGATCTCTTGACCGACTCATTGCGCGCCCAATTATTGCGAATTGTTGGATATCGAGTTGAAATTATTGAGTTTGTTGGGGGAGAGCACACTCCGCGAAATTTGATGATTCGTGCAGTCAAGACAGATGCAAAGCCAGAAAAGTCAGAGATCGATAGATATCTAGAAATTACCGCGCAATGGGCCATTACTCCCGCCTTGGAGAAGAAACTTCCAACACTTAACATCCGTTAGACTTGCTACATGTCTAAGGTCCTTGCCTCCCTCCCAGTTGGAGAAAAAGTAGGTATTGCCTTTTCTGGCGGACTGGACACTTCAGTTGCTGTTGCATGGATGCGCGAAAAGGGGGCAGTCCCTTGCACTTACACAGCAGATCTTGGGCAATATGACGAGCCAGATATTGATTCAGTGCCGGGTCGCGCAAAGGAATATGGCGCAGAGATTTCACGTCTTGTTGATTGCAAGAACGCACTTGTTGAAGAAGGAATTGCGGCTATTGCTTGCGGAGCGTTTCATATTCGCTCCGGCGGGAAACAGTATTTCAACACAACCCCCCTTGGTCGCGCGGTAACAGGAACAATGCTAGTTCGCGCCATGCACTCTGATTCAGTTGAAATTTGGGGAGATGGTTCAACATATAAAGGAAACGACATTGAACGTTTCTATCGCTATGGACTTCTTGCAAATCCAAACTTACGTATTTACAAGCCATGGCTTGATCAGGATTTCGTCACCGAGCTAGGTGGACGTAAGGAAATGTCTGAATGGTTAGTTACACATGGTCTTCCATATCGCGACAGTACTGAGAAAGCCTATTCAACAGATGCAAATATTTTAGGTGCAACCCATGAAGCAAAGAGCCTAGAAAACTTAGACACTTCAGTTGAACTAGTTCAACCAATCATGGGTGTTCGTTTTTGGGATCCTGCTGTAAAGATTGACACAGAAGATGTGACTATTTCATTTGTGCAAGGTCGTCCTGTTTCAATCAACGGAAAGTCCTTTAAAGACATTGTTGATTTGATGAAGGAAGCAAATGCAGTTGGCGGTCGCCACGGCCTCGGTATGGCTGATCAAATTGAAAACCGCATCATCGAGGCAAAGAGTCGTGGAATTTATGAAGCACCAGGAATGGCGCTGTTGTTTATCGCATACGAGCGCTTAATTAGTGCGATCCACAACGAAGACACAATTGCTAACTACCACGCAGAAGGTCGCCGTCTTGGTCGTCTCCTCTATGAGGGTCGTTGGTTTGATCCACAGGCATTAATGCTGCGTGAATCTTTAATGCGCTGGGTCGCATCTGCCGTGACTGGTGAGGTAACCATACGAATGCGCCGTGGTGATGATTATTCGATTGTTAACACAACTGGTCCAGGACTTAGTTATCACCCAGAAAAGCTTTCAATGGAGCGAACAGAAAATGCGGCCTTTGGGCCAGCAGATCGCATCGGTCAATTAACCATGCGAAATCTTGATATTGCCGACACTCGGGCAAAATTAGAGCTGTATCGAGCACAAGGTCAGATTGGTGAGGGGGAGTTAAAATTAATAAGCGAAATAGAGTAAAGAGGAGAAAAATGCCAAGAAAGACCCTGATAAAAGTATTTGCAGTTTTGGCGGTACTAGCAATTGCGTTTGCATCATTCACATCACTTGGAGGAAAAAGTTCTATGCCATCAGTAACAGCTAACGCAGGAGAAGCACCAACAATTACTCCTCCATCAGGTGATGCACCTGCAGAGTTGAAGTCTGAAGACATCATCCCTGGAACTGGAGCTGAGGTTCTACCTACTTCAACTCTTACAGTTCACTACACATTGATGCAATGGTCTTCTGGGGAAATTCTTGAATCATCTTGGACCAGTGGACAGCCTGCAACATTCCCTCTATCTGGCGTAATCACTGGATGGCAGGAAGGATTGCCAGGAGCAAAAGTTGGTGGTCGTCGTCTGCTAGTTATTCCTCCTTCACAAGGTTATGGCGCTATGGCTGGCCATCCTCTTGAAAAAGAAACTCTGATCTTTGTCGTAGACATCATCGCTGTTTCTTAATTAGCCTTAAACAAAACCCCATTGGCCATTTCGGTCGGTGGGGTTTTGTGTTTGTTTACCTCGTGTTTGCTTAGGAGTTGTACGCTGCTGCCATGAAGAAAGTAGTCGGGGAGTTCCTAGGAACAGCCACTCTTGTAGCTATTGTCGTTGGCTCAGGAATTATGGCCACTAATCTTTCTGAAGATATTGGTGTGCAGCTGCTGATCAACACCATCTCAACAGTGTTTGGTTTGGCAGTGTTGATTCAGGTCTTAGGGCCAATCAGCGGAGCTAACTTCAATCCAGTGGTAACGATGGTTGACTTAATTCAAAAGCGAACTAACTTAGTAACTTTTCTTCAGTATGTGATCGCCCAAACTGTAGGCGCAATAACAGGTGCGGTTTTAGCAAATGCCATGTTTAGTCATCCGCTCTATGAAATCTCTACCAATGTTCGTAGTGGTGGAAACCAATATCTGGGTGAAATCGTTGCAACTGCTGGCTTAATTCTCATCATCAATCTGATGATTCAACAAGAAAAAACTGCACTCATTTCAGTGATCGTCGCTTCTTGGATCGGCAGTGCTTACTTCTTCACAAGTTCAACTTCATTTGCAAATCCCGCTGTAACAGTGGGTCGTATATTCTCTGACTCTTTTGCTGGCATTGCACCTGGATGTGTTTCTAAATTTATTGCGGCTCAAATACTCGGTGCCTTAATTGGCCTGGGACTAACAAAGGTGCTTACACATGACAAATAAACCAACAGTTCTTTTCGTGTGCGTCCACAATGCAGGACGTTCACAGATGGCGGCAGGGTTCATGCGCGAACTTGGTCAAGGTCGCATTGAAGTTCTTTCTGCAGGAAGTGCCCCAAAGGATTCAATTAATCCGATCGCAGTTGAAGCGATGGCTGAAATAGGAATTGATATTGCAAATAACACCCCAAAGGTTCTAACACCAGAAGCGGTGCAGGAATCCGATGCCGTGATCACTATGGGGTGCGGAGATGTATGTCCGTTCTATCCAGGCAAGCGCTATGAAGATTGGGTTCTAGATGACCCAGCAGGGCAAGGGATTGAACCTGTGCGCGTGATTCGTGATGAGATTAAAAGACGCGTTGAGTCGTTGCTCGCAGAACTTTTAGCTTAATCTTTTTGTTCCAAATACATCGCTACAGAGTTAATACACCAACGCTCATCAGTGGGGACGTCATAGCCTTCACCCTTAAATACATGGCCGAGGTGTGAGTCACACGCTGCGCATCTCACTTCGATACGAATACGAGGAGCAAGTGAGCGATCTTCAATCAATGTGACGGCATCATCGGCAGTTGGTGCATAAAAAGATGGCCAACCACAACCACTATGAAACTTTGTCTCACTCTTAAACAACTCGGCACTACAAGCTTTACAGCGATACAAACCAACTAGCTCCGTGTCGGTGTATTCACCAGTAAATGGTCGCTCCGTAGCGGCATTTCGCAGAACGTCATAGGCGAGATCGCCAACTCTAGCTTTGAGGGCTTCTTCATCGATGGTTACTTTTTCCATGTGGAAACCTTAAGGCAGAACACGTAAATCTGCATTAAATGTATTCATTTATTGCTTAATCAACCCGTCATAACCTGTTTTCGCCTCCTACACTTATGCGATGAAGCGCTTTCTGAGTTTGTTTCTAGGAATCGGAATCTTTGTGGCTATAGGTGTTGGCATTTCAAACGCCGCTGTAAAGCCAGGTGTCGCTTGTTCGAAAGCCGGTTCTACTGCAGTTGTTGGTACAACTAAGTACACCTGCATAAAGTCAGGTAAAAAGCTGGTGTGGAATAAAGGTGTCAAGATAATTGTCAAAGCAACGCCAACAGCAACACCTTCTGTTTCTCCAACTTCAACGCCAACAATTTCTGCAACACCGACCGCGACTCCTTCACCGACTGCAACCTTCAAGTCGATTCGACAAGTTGCTCAAGAAGAGATTGAGAAGAGGTTTGCTTCGCAAGAAGGAGATATTGGCGAGTTTGATTTGAGATTAGATCCCAACTTAAGCACTAAAGCAATTGCAGCAATCACTCAGTCGACTAAAGATGGAATGCAATTTTGGGGAAAGACAATCCTGAACAAAATTATAATTGTTGGTGGAACCAAGAGCCCTTGGATGAGTAATGAATTCTGCACAACTAGGTTTGTCGGGAGTCCGTCGGTAATCAGTAGCTGTATCAAACAAGAAAATGGGCTTGGTTATCTTCAGAACAATTGGCCAGATCCGGCAACAAACGTGCAACTCTATGGAGCCACAGGTGGACCAACAGAAGGAACAGATTATAAGTTCCGCTCAGTTCCGCTCTATTTGTTTGCATCTGGAAGTGAAAGTGAGTTAAGTGGTTCGGTGTATTTTACTTCACCTCATGAATTAACTCACGCAGCTCAACAATATTTTAGAAAACCTGCTCCAACATACTCTGAAGTCCAAATTGGCTGGAATGAGATTTTCCAAGAAAATATCAGGGCAAATAAACTGGGTGAACTGCTGTTTGGACCAATGGCTTGGATTGAAGGCTCTGCAATGTATGTCGGAGTTGCACTGGCCGAAATGCGAAATCCAGGAACAATCACCGCATATATTCCAACAAAACCTAACTATCTCAATACGAATGTGCCTCCAAAAATTTCTGAGCTCATCGACACAGTTAAGTATCCTTGCAACTGTAGCCCTGGAGACATACTGCAACGTTCCTACTGGACAGGTGGGTTGACAACTGAATTGATCATTGCAAAGTTTGGAGTTCAGGGCTATCTCAATTTCATGAAAGAGATAGGCATTCAAGGAAACACCAAGGACGGTACTTTTGCCTCAGCATTTACGAAGAATTTTGGAACATCGTGGGATGAGTTCGCCGTAATTGCAGACCGATATATTGCAGACATGTTCGCGGGCAAGCCTATAGATGCTAAAAACTATTAGTTCCTGCGTGAAAGTCTTCCAGATCGGCCATTTTCAAGGCATTTTCTCAGGAAAAACTGCCGCATTCTTGACCAGCACCCATCTATATTTTGACCATAAGTCAGATCCGAAGAATTGGGGACAGAAATGAATAAGGCAATGAAGAGCGGCGCAGTTATCACCGCAGCCATCGCAATCTCATTAGCAGGGACAGCAGGATCATTTGCAGCCGATGTGCCAACACCAGTTGTAAAGAAGGTCGCACTTACTCCTGAACAAAAAGCTGCTTTTGAAGCAGCAAAGACACAATTCCAAGCAGCTCGTGAAGCTCGTCAAGCAGCTGTTGCAACAGCAAAAGCAGCTATTGCAACAGCAAAAGCCAACTTTGAAGCCGCAAAAGCTGCTGCAACTACCAAAGAAGCACGTCAAGCTGCGCGCGCTGCGCTGAAGGCAGCAATTGATGCTGCAAAAGCTGGTGTACCTGCAAAGCCAACAAAGCCAGTACGTCCTTAGTACTTACTTTATATTTGCAAAGATCGATTTAAGGGTCGCAGCAAATCCCAAAATGCTAGTAATTAGCTTTTGAGAATTGCAGTTGCGGCCCTTAAGTCTTTTTCAAAGACCATTATTTGCGGCCCATCAAGAGTTTGAGTCAAGGTTGCCTTGATGTTTGAATCGATAAGCTTTTGTAAAGACATCTGGGCTTCTATGTAATTGCTTGGAGTTGGTAGGGGCGTTAGAAGACCGTATTGATTCTTCTTGCCAGCTTTGATCGGCGTCACGATCATCTTTCTATTTGAAGAAAATCCCCACTTCAAGACAACAATTAACAATGCAAGACCAGCAAAGCCGCCAAAGGATTGCAAGAACAGCGCGTTATTGATTCCACCTAACATGAGTCAAGTCTAAATGCTAAGTGAGAAATATGCAGGATCAATTGCAGCTGCCTCTTATTCGCAACTGCTAGAAATTATTGAGTTCTCATTTGCATTTCATCCTGCTAATTTTCGTCAGGTAACAGGAGAATCACTCTTGTTAGATCTGAAATCGGAGAGTTCAATGTCAGTTCTAAATGAAGTTTTAGATGCAAACAAGAAGTATGTAGAAAGCTTTGGAGAGAAGGGTAAGTTAGCTTTACCACCGGCTCGCCAATTTGCTGTACTTACTTGCATGGATGCACGTCTAGATCCAGCAAAGTATGCAGGACTATCTGAAGGCGATGCCCACGTTATTCGTAACGCTGGTGCTCGCGCATCAGATGATGCTATTCGTTCACTCGTGATTTCCTACAAACTACTTGGAACAAAAGAATGGTTTGTAATCCACCACAGCAATTGCGGGATGGAGTTCTTCACTGATGAGGTTATGCGTGGACTTCTTTCGAAGAGTCTTGAAACTGCAGCCCTTGGCGAAGAAGGTTTCTATGATGTCGGTAAAGGTCCAGGATCAACTGAAGCGGCATACATCGACTGGCTGACTATTGCAGATCGCAATAAGGCAGTAGTAGAAGATGTTGAGCGCATTCGTCGCCATCCATTGGTTCCGAAGAACATTCCAATCCACGGCTTTGTATATGAAGTTGAAACAGGAAAGTTACTTGAAGTTCCAGGAGCAAAAGAAGCAGGCGCAGCTCGTTAATTTCCCTCGAAAGACACCTTCGCTGAAGTAATGGCGAGGGTGTCTTTTTCTTCCTCTCTGAAGTAATCTCGCAGCATGGAAGTAGTCACTGACCGTTTGTTTCGCCACTTAGCCTGGGCTAACGATTATGTATTCGACAAAATTGCCGAACAACCAGATTCAAGTCTGAAACTTACCGCGCCTAATGACACATGGACTGTGGCAGAAATATTAGAGCACCTAACTGCTTCTAGATATGCAGATTTACTCGATGGCACAGGCGATATCCCGACACAGGTACCGAGCAATAAAGCAGAGGTTCTTGCCCTAAAAGAGTTATCACACAGCTTTGACCTTCGGCTCAGAGAATCAGCCAAGAACCCCGTAGGGTTTGTTGAATTTCAACGTGGAGAGCGCACTATTCGTCGCAATCGCGAATCTATTTTGACCCAGGCAATTCACCATGCAACTGAGCATCGTGCCCAGATTGCGGGCATCTTTGCCAACCATGGACTCAAAGTCATTGACCTTGATGAGATAGATTTGTGGGCATTTGCAAACTATGAGGGATTAGGGGATTAGTTCAATGGATCTAACAACATGTCTTTGGTTTGCCGGCCGTGCAAGAGAGGCGGCGAACTTCTATACAAGCATCTTCCCTGATAGTTCAATTGAAGATAATTGGATTGCGCCCACTGACACACCTGGCAACAAGCAAGGCGATGAAATTGTTGTTAACTTCAAAATCTTTGGTCGCTCATTTATTGGCTTAAATGGGGGTCCCCAATTTCCGCATTCTGAGGCAATCTCATTCCAAATTCCATGCGCAGATCAAAAAGAGATTGATAAGTATTGGGACATCTTGACGGAAAATGGGGGTCAAGAAAGTCAGTGTGGATGGCTTAAAGATAAATTCGGAATCTCTTGGCAGGTTACTTCGCCTGAAATGGGAAAGTATTTAGGTGGCGCAGACTCTGCAGGTGCTCAACGAGCCACCCAAGCAATGTTAGGAATGAAAAAGATCGATCTTGCCACAATGAAGAAGGCCTATGAGGGAGAGCAATGAATAAAACCAAGCCGAAGTTCATATCGATAATTTCAACTTTAATTGTGTTGTCAGCCACGATGACGGGCTGCTCAAACACTCAAGCTAAGTGCGATGAATTACTAAACGCACTCACATATGGAATGTGGTCAGAATCAGATAGCGCTTGGTACTACGAAAACTGTAAAGAGTAATACATCTCGCTGCCGGCAGACATAAGCAGAAGTATGACAATTGCAAAAACCCCACAAATTGCGATTGCGATCCACCAACCTGTTGAGATCTCATTCCCTTGTTGCGTGCTTTGGGTTACTGAACTAACGAGAGGCCTAGTTTTTAAACTCCAGTTATTACCATCCCAATATCGTTCACACTCATTACCGTCGGGATCTCTATACCAACCGGCAGGTACTGTTGATTCCACAATAACTCCGTTCTATGGGTAAATAAACTCAGCCACGACAACTAAAGTCGTCGTGGCTGAGCTCAATTATTTATGACTTTGCAGAAGAAACTGAAACGCCAATCACTGCGAATACTCCGAATAGAAGTCCCAAAACTGTCCAAAGTCCGACATTGAGGTTCTTCTTCTTTGCCTGGCTGTAGCAGAATGCTGCACAAGCGACCCATACGAGCAGAACTAGTATTTCCATAGTTTGATGCCTTTCGTTGTTTGGTTAGTATCCTGAGCTAAACAAAGCCACCAAGACAATTAAAGCCACAATTACAACCAGGAGAGTCTTCTCTGAGGAATCTAATCCTGGATTTGCGGGCTTTATCTGTGGAGGTGGTCTGTTCGGAAGGATCGAAACTGGTCGAGTTTGCTCTGTCCAGTCTTGGCCATCCCAAAAGCGCTCACAGTTGAGACCCGATGGATCTGGGTACCAACCGCTCGGTATTTGAGAATTCATGGTCTTCCTCCTGTGACTAGTGTTACACGAGGGCTCTCAGATTTGGAAGCACCACGCTCAGGAATTCAAAATAGGGCCACTACCATTTAAGACGTGACGCAGAAATCTCGACGGGTATTCCTCTTACTTACAGGTGCATTACTGGTCGGTGCGATTGTTCAAAGAACTGAAATCTTGAACAAGAAGGATGCATCACCTGGTCCACAGCCAAAGAGTCTATCTCCTACCCCGACTGAGCCAAAAGCGATCTCTTCTCCAACGCCGACTTCGACCAAACAAACTGTTTCGCCAACACCGTCTAAAAGTCCAACCGAAACGGCAAGTCCTCAAGCCACGCAAACGGCACTCCTTGAGGGCGTAGTCATTGCAAAGAGTTCAGAATTAACTCTGCGTCAGACAAAAGTCTTTAAGTTAAAAGATTCATTTGGTATCACAACTAGTTATTCACTTACTCGCACCTCCCGTGGCATTGTTGCTTTTGATACCAGGTGTACTCATGCAGGTGTGCCATGTGTATTGAGTGAATCATTGTTGCAATGCCCGGCACATGGATCAGCATTTAATCCTGAAGATGGGGAAGTAGTCCGCGGACCAGCTGTCGAACCGCTCAAAAGTTATCGCACGCTAGAAGTAAATGGAGAAATCCGAATAATTATTTCTTAATTTTATAACCTGTTGGACACTTCGGATTAGTTCCGGTCACTCTGATTGTTTTGCCATTCTTAACACACGTAATGGTCTTCTTAGTACTTTTTGTAGTTGGAGAAGCCGATGCAGCAGGAGAATTTGAATTATTTGGCTTGGCCGTTGGAGTCGGCGATGGAGTTGCATCAACAGTGTTTGTTGGCGTTGGAGTTGGAGTAGCTGATGCGACCGGTGCCATGGTAGGCAATTTATCTGGGTCATAAGCAACATTTCCAAGGGCAGTTTGAACTTTGGTTGGAAAATTCTCTGGAAGTGGCGTTTCAGAGAGATGTTTCATGACTGAAAGAACCTCTGGCCTGAAGTTTGGAAACACTTGCGCAGCACCTTCTGCGGTAATGCCAGCACGACGTGTAAGAATTTCAGATAACAAGCTTCGGTAATCTGCCGTTACAACTAGGTCGCCATCTTTGAGCTGTTTATCATCTAGGCCAGGGAATCTTCCATGAATCTTCCCGCCGTTAACTCCACCACCTGCAACAAAGGTGCTTGAGCCCCAGCCATGATCTGTTCCAGCCGATTGATTCTGGCTGACTCTTCTTCCAAATTCAGTAACTGTTACAACCGTTACTCGGGACCAGAGCACGCCAAGATCTTCTCTAAAGGCGGAAATTGATCCGGCAAGATCTGCCAGATATGAAGTGAGCCAACCATCATCAAGAGTTCCCATATTTGCGTGCATATCCCAGTCACCCTGGAATTCAATATCGACAGCGCGCACGCCAATTCCTGCCTTTAACAAAGCAGCTACATCTCTAAATCGTTGACCTGTTCCTGTATTTGGATATGTGACAACAGTTTTCTGAGCACTAGCCATGGCGATTTGATCAAGAGCTGCAATAGTAGATTTGGCTTGAGTCGCCCAAATATTTGTCCATCGACCATGAGTTTCATCGATAAATCCAGCTAAGTCTTCTGCCTTATATCCGAAAACTGAATCCAATCTAAAATTATTGATTGCATCAACATTTACAGGCGCAGCTTTGCCACCAATAAGTTGTCGTGTGGTTGATCCAATTCCGACAGATTGCACTGCAGAGCCATTGCCGGCCACATCTAAGAAGCGGGCAATCCACCCACTGCGCTTATCTTTTTCACCATAGGCGGCATAGGCCACATCTGAAATTTCATCAAAGTGACTACGTGAATGTGTTGGTGCGCCAAGGGTGTTTACGATTGCCAGTTCTTTGGCTTCCCACAGTGGCATAAACTTTTTAAGAGCAGGATGCAGGCCAAACTCTCTATCTAAAGGTAGCAAACTTGAATTGGGGATAAAGATTTCGCCTCGAACTTTTCTCATCAAGTTTTCATCTGTTGGAACAACTGCGCTGAGCGAATCAAATCCCCCACGAAGCACGAGAGTAACAACCACATCAGGAACTTCGTTGGTGGTTGCTGCAAAGGTGTATCTAATTCCATTTGCAGATAGCACCGTCATGCCACCAAATAGGGCTGCTCCACGCAGGAACTGTCGGCGAGTAAATCCTTCTCGACCTTCAGGACAATTCTTTATTGCATCATCTGAAATCATCTAAGACTCCAAACCGGTAACTGGAAAATCAAGCGAGCAATCAGACCGGTGATATCACGGTAATAATTATTCAAGTCAGGATTTGGACCAAAAGCTTTTGTGACCGCATTTCGAACTGAAGCACGATCGGCACTTCCTAATTCCTTAAAGAGAATTAATTGTGAAACCTGATCTATCTGCCGATCCAGGTTCGTTTCTCTAATGGGTAACAACGAATCCAAAGCAGGCTGGTTCCAAGTATTTCCTTGAAGAAAATGTCCATAAACATTCCAACGCAGTACTTGATGGTTTGCATTTACCCAACTAGATGCAACATCTGGATAGCCATCAGGAAAGGGCCAGGACAAAGGTGCATGACCCATGCGCTTTAATTCATCGGGCACTACTGCTGGATATGAAAACTCTTTGGTGATGCCTTTCCATTTTTGCACTCTTGTGAAGTTAGGAAACACATTGAGAGTTCTAGCAACTGAAACGTAATCCTCACCCGGACGCTTTAACTTCTTACCCGCAGCGTTTTTGAAATCAGGATGTTGATAGACGGCCTTTAAAACCGCCTTTATGTCACCGTTATTTGAAGTATAGGAAGCGGCAATATCATTGATGAATTGCTGTGAGGGCACATCTTCAACAAAGCGGCGTCCTAGCTTTAGAGCAATTGCCTTTGCTGTCTCAGGATGGGCAGCTAAATAACTCAGAAGCGATTTGATTGCAGGCAGCACTTGATCAAGTGTTGTGACGGATTTTTGCCAGCCCATGATCTTGAAAGTGCCATAGTTTTGACGCTCCCCATGCAACATCGTTGAATAGGGTGGAACGTCAACAAAAGTACTGCCCCATGGCCGAGTTCGCGGTCCTCGTTGATACCAGCGCTCAGGCCACTTGACTCGCAAACCTGAAAACAGTTTTGCGGCATTGATAATGTCAGATTGGGTATAACCTGATTTTGGTGTCACCGTATACAGCTCTAATAATTCACGCCCGAAATTCTCATTAGGTTGTTCTTTAGTACTTAACTCACCATCTAGATAAACAAGCATTGCTGGATGCAGCGCTGCTGCTTGTAATAAATCATCGAATCTACCTAAAGCGTATTGGCGAATTACCCGCTTATTCCAGTCGTTGGTATGCCAATCAAGATTTCCATCCTTAGTCTCATCTCCAAGAGTCGTAATATTTAAGTGGTCATGCCAGAACTCAACCATCATTTCAAATATCTGTCGCTCAGAATGCGTTTGCTGAATCAAGGTGTAGAGATGAAGCACTCTGCCAGTAAGGTGGTTTGAATAAAATATTTGACCTTTGCTCATATCGCCTTCTGATTCAGCCAAAGGCCATAAGAAATTCATATCTTTGTGGATGTAATTGAAAATATCCCACTTAGCAAGATATGACTCAACTTTAGTATCTGGTAACGCTAGATGATCTAGTTGTTTTTCAAACCAGGCATCTGCGCCAATCTTGGTAACTTCTGAGACCGAATCCTTAGTTGGCCCATATGTAAATCTATGGAGCAAATGAATAATTGGGTCGCTAGATGGTGATGTTGTACCCACGCCCCAACTAGATTCCATAGTGCAAGGTTACAGCGGCACATTCCTAATAAGAAGGTTTATAGGAGATTCAGGTTTGAGCACGCGCAGGCATGTCTCGATCATGACCAGCCAGATGTAAGTATTTGGGGAAGGCAGCCCAGTAACAACAGCACAACCGCTCGGTTTACCTTCTTCTCCTATTACTATTCTAGAGTGCAAAGATTGAGCAGAGTCTCTCAAGGTGTCTTGATCGCACTTGCACTGACTCTGATTCCTCTCTCTTCCTTTTCAGCACCACGAGTAACTCCAGGTAGTGCATGCAAAGTATTGAATCAAAAAGTGGTTTATGCCAAAAAAACCTATAGCTGCATAAAATCTGGGAAAAAGTTGGTTTGGAATAAAGGTGTTGCGGTGAAACCAACACCCACCCCGACTCTTTCACCCACCCCAACCCCAACTCCCTCTCCAACAACAACTAAAAATTTTTCGTACGCCCCTCCTTCAGTTCTCAGCGAGAACATTGAATTGTGCAAAGTGAAGGAGATAGTCAATGCAAGATTTGGATTACCAACTGGATTCCCAGAGTCCACTCTGACTACTCAGAAAACGGGAAATGTGAAATGGGCACTTATTCCAATTGATTTTTCAGATCTGCCTGGGGAGAAAAACTTCAGATCAAGAGTAGATCCGCAAATGAAAATGCTTTCTGACTGGTTTGCATCAGTAAGCGGAGGAAAGTTCACAATTGAATGGGTTGTGCTTGATAAATGGGTAACCCTTCCTGGGACATCTAATGAATATAAAATTCCTTTCTCAGATACGCCTGACAGAAGTCCAGAAGTTGCCAATTTCTGGAAAAAAGCAATGGCAGAAAGCGACAAATACTTTGACTACACAAATGTTCAATCAGTAAATTTCCTGCTTCCTGAAAAGCAAACAATTGTTCAGGAATTTATAAAGGGAGCCCCATGGGATAAAGCAGTACGAGAGATGATTACTAATGAAGGTCCAATCTCAACCTTTTCAATTTTTGGTGCTAATTTCTTCACCTCTGGAAGAGAAGTTTGGCCATTGTGGGCTCATGAATTTGGGCACGCAATTGGATTGCCGCACATCGGATCTTCTCGCGAATCAAGTCCGTTTCACATGCTAGATATCATGGGAAATCAAGAAGGAGTTACCAGAGAACTATCTGGTTGGCTTCGCTTTTTAGCTGGATGGATGCCAACGAACAAAATCTTCTGTCAAACAAGTTCAACAATCACAAAAACCGAATTCACACTGGTGCCACTTTCTTCGCAAGACAATGGAATCAAAATGGCAATTTTTCCTTTGGGAAACAACAGAGCTGTAATAGTTGAATCACGTAGAGCTACGAAGTTTTCATGTAGCGATTCGATGATAAAAGATGGAGTTCTTGTCTACACATATGATGGAAAATTTGGACACAATGAAGATTTCTTATTGCCTATTTTCCCCACTGGCAGACCTGTAATTCGAAGCACCTGCCTAACACCGCCATCGGAAGATTTGCTTCTTCATGAGGGAGAGAAAGTGATGGTTGAGGGCATTTCAATTGAGGTCCTTGCCCATGGAAATTATGACAAAGTCTTAATTTCCAGAAAGCCATAAGTCACCAAATATCCTCCGTGTCTATGTCAACTTGTTCAGTTGAAAAAATCTACAATTAGTTATGACAAAAAAGTGCGTATGCAGCAAACCCGTCCCAAATTTTGATGGTACCTGTGTAACCTGCAATAAATTGCTGGATTGGGACAATACGCAGTTAGTCGAACCTCAATTAGAAAACACGATAGCCGAAGATGATATTCCCGCACCTGCAGTTCCAAAAATTTCAACAAGGCCAGCACAGAGGATTGATTTGCCAACCCAGCTTGGAAGTGCAGCAAATGAGGTTGTTCGATTTTCAAAGATATTCAAATCTATCGGTGACACACTAAATGTTTTGAATTACATTTTCATAGGAGTAATGGTTCTGGCCCTGATCCTAGTTGCTGCATCGGATTCTGCATCAGGCATGGTTTTCTTTGGTGGGATTCTTTTCATTTTGCTTGTTTGGGTGATTTCGTGGATTCAAACTGCGCTGCTGAGAGGGCTGGCATCTTTTTTCTTGATGCGAGGATTGCGTGAATTGAAAGATTTACAGGTTAAGTGATTTATAACTGACCAATTCAACTTCTTGAAATGAACTAATTCTCAAGCTCACTTAGTTCAGAAGTGGGTGGCGAAGGACTCGAACCTGCTACCAAGAGTCTCCACTACGTTCATCACACACGGCCCGGTGGATCTGTGTTTTCTCACCATTGTTTCCAGGAAGAAACATTAAACCTTCATCTTCTTCGGCAGTCCTAACTTCCGCATCAGATTTTTTCACAAAACTCTCACCCTGAAATTGATGCCATCCAATTCTTTCGTAAAACTGATTCTCATCAGTAGAAAGCATAGATATCTCATAATTGTTGCGGCAGAACTGAGTAACTTCTTTCATCAATTGTGTTCCAAAACCATGTCGCCATTGAGAAGGCAGGACCGCTATAGCCTCAACATAACCAACCGTTGAAATAGCTCCATCAATAGTCATAGGTCTGGGAACAACTGCTCCATGGGCAATGATGGTGTTTTCTAAGAAACCAATAAAGTATTGACCACCAAAAGTATGTTCCCAATCCTCAGAACTGAAGTCACCCTCATAGGCGAGGTCAAGTAGATCTCGGATGGAAGATTCAAGTTCTGAGTCAATGTCTGTAAAATTTTTGATAATCATCATGCGCCTCGAGACTTGTTAAATTAAGACATATTCTGGAAATAGCACTTTAGATTCACTTCCTCTTAAAGGCTTTTCTAGTCAGGTATTGAATTCTGACAATCACGCGTGATGTGAATGAGACCTTTGCACCTTTTGGAACTATCGTTCTCTCGATAAAGGGTTGTGAGTTCTTGATGACCTTTTCAAAATTTTCCATACTCAATTCTTCTCTTAAAGCTTCAGATTTACTGTAAGAGTCAAACTTTGAGATTTCGATGCCACCACAAAACGGACAGCTTGTGCTGTTATCCGAAACCCGCTTTTGGCACTGCGGGTTTAGACATAAGGCCATAAATCCGATGCTAATGAATTTGGTGCATAAAGTCTCTTTTAAACTAGCTTTCACGGTGAATCAACAGAAAGGATTAAGGATTCCTAGGCAAATTGGGTTAATCAACTATGAATTCTGAGAGTTAAGGGCAGAAATGACTGCTCAAAATTCCCATAGGGCTTGATCTCCCCGTTACCCTTTTGGAATGCGAATCAGTCGGAGTAATCTCTTAACATCGATGACTCTTTTGTTTGGGATCCTTCTAAATAATTTTTCAGCGGCTCAATCAGTCGAGTTTGGCCAAGACGCAACAGGCGATCCAAACGTTGTTCATATTCAAGGTAATTCATCTGGATTTCTCTATTCCGAGAGAATCATTTTTACCGCTGCGCACGTATTAAATCAGTTAAGAATTCAACCAAACGGTGATACTGATGGCTTTGTATATGCACCTGGCCTTGCCGACAAGACCAATGCAAAACGCTACAAGATAATTAAAGCCTTTATACCTAAGACCTTTATAAGTCCAACAAAAAATCCTCCTCAGCCACTTGATGACTTTGCAATCATAGTTTTAAATGAAGACATGCCGCTAAAGACGAAAGTTGTCATCGCAACAGAGCAGCAAATGATTCGCTTTGCTCAGGAGAAAGTAAAAGTCCAGATGGTTGGATACGGTCTTCAAAGCGGGAGTCAAAGAAGTGACCCACAGGAGATAAAGCGAGCACCATACAAACTTGAAAGTTATCTCTATTCACCTCAGATGATGCAATCTTTTTATGCTGTCTCGAGTAAGCCACCCCTCTGGAACACAACTGAATGGGGGGCAATACACACTCAAGCCACAGGTTCAATTTGTAACGCAGATTCTGGATCAGGATTCTTTGTGCAAGAAAACGACATCAGATATTACGTTGGAACTGCAGGTAACGGATTGGGTATTTCAAATTGTCAGGCTGATGGTTCTGTAAATATGGATCCTGCAGGAGGAATGTCATGGTTCCCGGCGCCATTTAAGTTCTTAGATTTATTGAAAACTGCGGAGACATTTGTTGCAGAGGAAAAAGCTGCAGCAGTACTTAAAGCCAAACAAGAAGCCGAAGCAATCGCTGCAGCAGTACTTAAAGCCAAACAAGAAGCCGAAGC